>JBGTHU010000785.1:0-5066 GCA_041745975.1 Mariniblastus sp. | reverse complement strand
CGCAAGCAAAGCGTACGTAATGTCGTTTACCGAAGGGCTGCGGGAAGAACTCGCCGGAACTGGCTTGCACGTCACCTGCTTACAACCAGGTCCGACGGAGTCGAACTTTGGCGACGACTCGGGCATGGGAAAACTCAACATGTTCTCGTCGTCTACCATGTCCGCAAAAGCTGTCGCGAAAGCTGGTTATCAAGGTTACCGCGACAACGAAGACATCGTCATTCCTGGATGGAAGAATCGTCTCATCGTGACCTCGACAAGCCTCCTTCCCAGGTTCGCAACGCGAAAACTGGTTGGCAAAATGCAAGGCCTTTGAGATCAAACTCCCGTGCATACTCGGTCGGTTCAATCGTCTGTCAACTTACTAAACCGACGGAAGGAAGAAAAGGAACAGATCCCGATGGAATTGAAGTCTGCGTGATTTTTAAGGTGACTCTTGTCTCATAGTGGTCGCCGTTTTTAGTTCTCGGTCCCCCATTTGCAGCAGGACACCCGTCCAAGAGAGTTGGGCAAACGTGGCTGAAACGGTAACGGTGACAAACTGACCATTGCCAAAATTGGCCGCCTCATGGCTTATTGAGACGTTAACGTTTGTAACCATACCTGCTGCAGCAATTTGTTCAGCGATTTCCTGAATTTCATCAGGTGTTGCAGTTGGCAAATTAGCGACTCGGCAGGCTTCGCGAGAAGCATTGGCCAGTACTGCTTTTGCCATTAGCAGGCGACTAACATCAATGGACCCCAAAACTAATAACAGGAAAAGCGGGGCAATTAACGCAAATTCGACAGCCGCTGCACCACGGTGTGCTGACCGCGGATACCTACCTCTTCGAAAAGCTTTTTTGGAAAGAATCATCACCTACCTCCCCTTTGAATCGAGATTACCGAACAAGTTCCACGCGCGAAATGATAAAATCGCTGGTCTTCTCACTGCCTGGATTCATGATGCCATTGTTTACCGCTACGATTCGAGGTGAAATCATGATGTTCTTAGCACTGTTTTTCGAACCCTTAAAACTAAAACTATTGATTTGGACGCCGGTGAATCCCACGATCGTGTATTGGGCGTTATTCCCATTGCCTGAGGCCGTCGAGTACAACGGCAAAATTTTTGGTTGTTCCAGAACTTGACTCAACGCATGTTGCATGCCGGCCGAAATACCCGTGTTGCCGTTGAGAACCATCGTTCCGTCAGCACCGAGTTCCATACGTCCATTGGGAAGCCATTCCATTTCTTCTGCACTCAACCCTTCAACAATATGACGTCGCAACGTATTCGTGCTGTTGATATTGCCGACTAAATTAACCGTACCTGAATTACCAGCTAGCCCCGTACTTTGAGGGAACATGTTGAATTCCAGCGTGGAGTCGTTATCGCGATTTTCCAGATAGGTTTTCCAGACTTCGATATTAACGGTAAATGGAAGCATTTCCAGATTTCCCTCTGATGGCATGCCAAATCCGCTGAAGTCGTTGTGGAATCGCGCAATGGCACTCGTTGAGGCCTGGATATAATCGACACTCAAAAGTTTACCAAATACCATTGCGATGCTTCCATTCTGATGCTCGGTTCGCTGGGCAACGACACGAACCGCATTCGGGAATGGACTTGAAGCATTCACCCAAGGTGTCAGATGATTACTATGCCATTGTCCGATGGTCAATTGTTTGTTCTCGCCGTTTCCAGTTGTTGTGTCAAGTAACAGGACTTGTTCCTCAGCCCGATTGGCCGCCATAACCGTTCCTGCGATGTTACGGACATTCAGCACCGCAGTTTGAGGGTTCCGCATTTGACGGTTCGCTTCATCGTATAGTTCCCAGCAAGCCGAAATTGCTGCGGCATCGGCTGATCGTTGTAATTCGGCATGGATTGCCGACACACGCGATAGCTCAATTACAAAGACGATGCTTGCCAAAACAGGAATCAGAAAAAGCAGTGCAAGTGGGGCGATAGCACCTTGACGCTGCAATGAGATAGGAGACATACTGTAAATCCTCGTATCAATGGTCATATGGAATTTAATCTCAAAAAACAGCTTATAAAAGATCACAACTTAGATATCGAAGATGGGCTTAATCCAGTTCGACAGCTAAGTTAACCACCAACTCCTGGACTGTACCATCTTGATGATGTATCCGAACTTTGCGCAATTTCATTGAATTTACGCGGTTAGAGGCAAATGAAATTTGAGAACGTTGAACTGAATTGAGGTGGGAGTATTTATTCAAGTTAGACGCTGTGGTCGCGATTTTGATTTGCAAATCACTATTCGTGACAAAATTTCCAAAGCTTAACGAGCTAAAATTTCGAATTGAATAGTACATTTGGCCCTCGACGGTCGCGATCCGCTGGGTCCAGGTGACCGTTTCATTGCCGTGGCTGAAGACTTTCTCTGCAAAAGCCATTTTGTCTTTCTGAGGTATTTCATCTCGCCATGCTTGAACCTGCATTCCACCAAGCGACTCTTCTGGAAGGGTCCCGTGATTGATTAGAAAATAGAACGTGACGGGGTCATCGGTCGATTGGGAGTCCATCTGAGTGACAATTTGCGGCGCAGACAGGGCAACACTTGCCTCGCTGACAACCAACTCCCAATCCTCTTCGATGGCGATCACGTTGCTGGCTGGCAACTCCTGGATCGTCTCGTACTCATTGAGGGTGTCATGGTGATAGAGAGCTACGGTCAAAAGCCCCACAAGGGATGCCATCAAGTGGGTGTTGTTCATGGCAATACGTTTCATCGGCTTGTCCTGTCTTGTTAAGTAGGCAACTTTTACACTCTATTTTTAATCTAGTTTTTTTTATTCAGTTGGGCTTGGTTTTTTTTTAGAAAAATGCGACAAAGCAGGATGCCCTGAGAAGCTGTCTGCTTACAATCCGCGTGATCCTTACACTTAGAGAGGTGTGGTAAGCATGAGTGGCCAATGTTTTGCCGAATTTCCTTAGTCCGATTATCCGTGCCGGATTATTTTAGTCCCCTGGGAAATGTTGGCTTGCGACCCGTCCACATGCTGATCAGAGTACTTCAGCCCCGTGGTATCTTTTTCTTGAATTTCTTCCTTGCGAGGAGGAGCCATAGCAGCAACTAACTTGAAGATCGACCGATGCAGATGATGCACGTGATACACTGGACTGTTGCGCTCCGCTGACGATTCGGTTCGCGCCGCGATGCCGGACTTTTGCTACTCCGCCAATAATGATTCCACCGGGCGAATCCCGTGCCAACACTGTTGGACCTGTCCACGTTTCTTTCCCATTGTTTCCCTGCTAATTCCGGTCTGAAGTAGCCAATTCTTCGTGCTGTTTGCGGAATCCTTTAGCACTGATAATTAGGCGGAACCGAGTTGTTCAAAAGCCGCCTGCGTCGTTAAGAAAACGCGACCTCGACCGAGGTGTTCTAGGAATTCCGTACCTGCCAATCGGTCCATTACCGGTCCTTTCACCTCGGCGAGATAAAGTTGGCGACCTCGGTCACAATCAATAGCGACAACAGTGCCGAAGGCCCGACCGACAGGAACCGGCTGCTGCCAAGTAACGCATATACCGCCAGTGGCAACATGCCAGCATACAATCCGACTTGAGGCGGCAGCCCGGCAAGCAGAGCGTAAGCCATCGCCTGCGGTACAAGCAGCGTGGCCACGATGACGCCCGCCACCACGTCACCTGGCAAATGCTTGCGCCGGTAATGAACAAGCCAATCCAACGCCGGCACCAACCGCACCAACCACGATCCCGACCGGTTGCAACTCGGTATTTTTGTTGTCATCACCGGTCCGTTGATCTCAAAGACAATGCAAGAAAGCGACCAGATCGGACTTCTCTTCCGCCGTCAGTTTCAACTCCATCACCAGGTTGAAAAACTCGACCGTATCATCCAGCGTGAGTAATCGCCCGTCATGGAGGTAGGGTGGCGAGTCTTTGATACCTCGCAGCGGAAACGTCTTGATCGGCCCGTCCATGGAAGCCATCCGACCATTGATCATCCTCGGCTCGAAAAACCGCTCTACCTGCAAATTGTGCATCAAGTTGTCGGTGTAATAGGGTGCAGGATGGCAACTGGCACAATTGGCCTTGCCTGAAAACAAAGCTTGTCCGCGCAGCTCCGCCTCACTCGCCAGATTCGGATCGAGCTGCCCCATTACGTTTAGCTTTGGAGCGGGAGGAAAGTCCAACAAAGCCTGAAACTCAGCCATGGGATGGACTTGGCTGCCTCGATCCAACACGTTGATTCCCTTTTTGGTCGCGATCACGATGTCGCCGTCAAAATAAGCCGCTCTCTGTTCAAACTCGACATTGTTTTCCTCATTGGTTGAGATGGGTGGTATGATCGCCTTGCGGTTTTACGTAAATGTTGAAATCATCGTGACGGTTGGAACTGCGTGTTTGGCATTCGGGGTATATTCTGAGCGCGTCCGCCTCGTTGGCATCGTTGCGAATTTCGATTGTCAACCAGCCTTCCTGCGGTCATTATCTTGCCGCGAATCGGTCGATAGCAAATAACACTACCATCAACAGTGGTATAAAGATCATCAGGAACAATGACCGGCTCACTCCCACTACCTCTGGCAACATGAGCTTGCCGCGATCCCCGACTTTCTGCAACCGATCCAGCCAACCAGATGCTAAGGCAAATACGTAGGAACCCAGTATGAGTCCGGCAATTCCGCCTAGCACGTCCCAGTTGCCTTGGCCCAGCGCGGCTGCTCCCGTACCAGGACAGTAACCGAGCAAGCCAAAACCAACTCCGAACAACAATCCACCGATGATATTTGCCGCATAGCGGGTTGGTTTAATATCCAGCTTTACCAAATCAAGTGCATGCAGACTAAAGATTCCAATACTGCCTACGATGATCGCGGTCAGCATCACTTTCATGACGGTGAAGTCTTCCAGCAGCAGGGCTCCGATCAATACATGGTATTTTGCAACTCCTCCCTTTTGCAGCAAAAAACCGAAGATCACGCCGAATAACGCGCCCAGTAGCAATTGATTGGGAAGCAGTTTTCTTTTCATTACTTGATCCTTGTCAGGCTTTACATTGTCGGCTAATGATGTATCCGAACGT
>JBGTHU010000784.1:0-2637 GCA_041745975.1 Mariniblastus sp. | reverse complement strand
TTGCTCGTACCTATGGGTGGTCTCTGGGCCGGGCCAGCGGCAGCGATGCGAATCAGTTAGCGGACCAATTGCTGACGGAACCCCAATTTGTCCAATGGTTTGCGCTGCAACGAGAGCGGGGCAAGCTGCGCCATTTACATGTTTGGCAACGTGACTCCGCGATTCCCGGATATCGCGGCTTTGAGCCCGGGATTTCGCCGCTTGCCGAATCCGTCGGAGAAGTCATTTTGCAGCGTCTAAATGATAATACCGCACCAACTGCTGAAACAACCACAACGAGGCTGACGTTGCGATTGAATCAACAAGTCGATAAGTCGGAGTATGTGATTGATGTGGTTCTAGTTGAACCCAATCAGTGGTGGCTGGGTTACCATGTCGCTTCAACGACGGCAAGCCGCTGGCCCGGTGGCGTTCCGCTGCTGCCCTCTGAAGTGGAACCGATTAGTCGAGCGTGGATGAAGGCTGCGGAGGCAACGGCCTGGGCCGGAATGAAAATCAAGGCGGGTGAAACGTGTGCTGAAATCGGTAGCGCGCCCGGTGGCTGTGCACAATTCCTGTTGGCAACCGGGGCTAAGGTGATCGGAATCGATCCGGCTGAGATGGATGAATCGATCGTCGCCCACGAAAACTTTACGCACATTCGCAAACGTGGACACCAAGTGCAAAAAAAGCTGTTGTCCGACGTCAAATGGCTGTTTGCCGATCTCAACCAAGTCCCCAATTACACCTTGGATACCATCGAAGCGATCGTGACCAATCAGCATGTGCATGTCAAAGGGATCGTATTAACCTTGAAAGTTGCCGACTGGAGTCAACTTAATTCGATTCCAGGATTCCGCCATCGAGTCAAAAGTTGGGGATTCAAAATCGTTAAGTCACGACAATTGGCCTTTAATCGACAAGAGTTTTGCTTGGTCGGAGTTCGGGATAGAGTCTATTTGAGAAAACCGGGCCACCCGCGAAAATTAACAACAGCACCGCCGGTAGAGTCTCAATCGCCTGAGCCTTCGCCGCCGCAACTGACAAATGCAAACTTGCCGACACCCGGAACCTCGGAGCCTTGAATGCTCTCGAAATTCTGAGTTAATCATGAATTAATAATGAGTTTCGCGAAAGATAATCACTCATTTCAACAAACGGACGTTTTTATGTACCCTTTGATCATGGGAACGGCAGGTCACATCGATCATGGCAAAACCGCTTTGATTCATGCCCTCACGGGGACACATACCGACCGCCTCCCCGAAGAGAAAAAACGCGGAATTACCATTGAACTCGGGTACGCTCAATTGGAGCTGGCCCCTTTTCAATTGGGAATCGTCGATGTTCCTGGACATGAAAAATTCGTCAGACAAATGTTAGCCGGCGCCACCGGCATGGATCTGGCAATGTTAATCGTAGCCGCCGACGATTCCGTCAAGCAACAAACGATAGAGCACTTGGATATATTGCAAATGCTCAATTTAAAAACAGGGATCATCGCAATCACGAAAGCTGACTTGGTCGAACCCGAATGGTTAGAGTTGGTCGAAGCGGAAATTCAAGAATTGGTCCAAGATACCTTTTTGCAAGATGCCCCGATCATCTCTTGCAGCGCAAAAACCAGAATCGGAATTGATCGAGTCAAGCAGACTTTGCGCGACGCCTGTCGCCAGGCCATTACTGGGATCGCTCCGTTTTTCGATGAAGCCCACGAACAGGAACAAGCGGATTCGAATTCGTCTGAATCGAACGAGTCGTCGCCGGCCCGAGGATTCTTTCGAATGGCAATTGATCGCTCGTTTTCGATCGCAGGTTACGGTACCGTGGTCACCGGGAGCGTTTCTTCCGGCAGAATCAACGTCGGCGACTCTGTTGAAATTTTGCCGATCGGAAAATCGGTAAGAGTACGGGGACTACAAAACCATGACCAAACGGTCGGTTCCGTCAGTCGAGGTCAGCGGGCTGCAATCAATTTGGCTGGTGTTGGATTGAACGAATTTACCCGAGGACAGGAAATTGCGTCGCCGGGAAAGTTATTGCCCAGTCAAATCATGATCGTGAAACTGGAAATGCTGCAGCGAAGTCAAGTGAGCCTGAAAAATCGAAGTCCGATAAGGTTACATTTGGGTACCGATGAAATTCACGGCCACGTGCAATTGTTCCAGCAGGACCTCCTGGAAGCGGGCGAGACGTCGATGGCCCAATTGATATTACGCACACCCACCGTCGCTGTTTGGGGACAGCCGTTTGTGTTGCGTCAACCGTCACCCGTGTTAACCTTGGGGGGAGGAAGGATCATGCATCCCTGTAGTCGGCAATTGAAAAAACTGACTGACACGGAATTGGATTTACTATTGGATTTGGACAGTGACAGCTCTCAGGTTCGCGGTGCTGCTAGCATCTATTTTAGTTCGCGCGACTTGTGGCAGCCTGAGGCATTGTTTCAAGAAGCCGGCGTCGATGATCAAGCTGCTCTTTGCCAAAGATTGATTGAAAACGGCACCGTGATCTCGATTCCACTCTCCACCAGCCGTCAACAATGGCTTCACCGACATACGTTAGATAATGTTGCTCAACGGTTAATTAAAGTTTTAGAGCGTTGGCACCAACAACATCCATTGCGATTCCATCACCCCCGTACTTCGCTGGAACAAG
>JBGTHU010000783.1:0-5471 GCA_041745975.1 Mariniblastus sp. | reverse complement strand
TATGCCTCCAGCAATGGCGGCGAGAATTATGGTTGGCGAATGCGGGAAGGAACGACTCAAACACCTGGATCAGTCGGAGGGCCGCGGCCGTCAGATAATGTCGATCCAATTTATGATTATCTTCACGGTTTCGGCCCGTTTGAAGGGCGGAGTGTCACGGGCGGATATGTTTACCGAGGGCCGATTGAAGGATTGCAAGGCCACTATTTCTTTGGCGATTTTGTGTCCCAGCGACTTTTTTCCTTGCGATTCGACGGGTCGCCGGCCTCTCAATTTGATGGAACAAATTTCAACTCGTTAATCGATTGGACTGACATTGTCGAAACTGACTTTGGCAGTCTCGGAGGAATCTCTTCTTTCGGGGAAGATTCGCAGGGCAACTTGT
Organism: Mariniblastus sp.; assembly: GCA_041745975.1. Classification (GTDB taxonomy): domain Bacteria; phylum Planctomycetota; class Planctomycetia; order Pirellulales; family Pirellulaceae; genus Mariniblastus. The sequence goes on along the minus strand of JBGTHU010000783.1, from coordinate 5,086 downwards.
ATTTGGTAAACTTAAACGGTAACGTCTATCGTTTTTCGGCGGGGGCGATTCCAGAGCCAAATACGGGTTTCGTGTTGGGCTTGGTCGCAGCTGCCGGGCTGCTCAGACGTCGTCGAACATTAACCGTGGTAGATTAATGTCAATGACCCGAATGCGACCTTGCCACCGCAAGGATCAATAAAAAATGGGACGCGGTTTAAACCGTGTCCCATTTATGGTAGTCGTTCGCGGAAATTGATAACCTCACAGAATCGGCAAAAATTGTAGGGAGGTGGTTGTTTCGGCAGGAGCCTCAACCTCGCTTCCTTATCGAGAACGGTTACCCATTTTTTCAACTGTTAGGCGTTGTTTATCAACGAATCCGAACCGATAATTGGCGTAAAGTTTGGTTCTGTGTTATCTTCGAGGGTAATTGTAATTGGGGTTATCTGGATTGAAATCGTTGGGGGATAAACCGACATTGAATTTGAGATTCAAGTAGATATATTCCTCAATCAATTTAGGAGACGCACCTTGCTGTTCCGGCCAATCATAGCAAGCGTATCGAATCGGCATGCCCGTTTCTTGGTCGATAAAAACCTGGGCTTTGTAGAATTCTTTGGAGGGGCATTTCTGTGGATGGCAGAGTTCAATCACATCACACTTGCGTCCATTGATCTCTCCGTTATCCCGGTAATCGACTTGACACGGCCCTAACGCTTTATCACGTTCAGCCTTTTCGATCAACTTTACAATCAGGTTCTCGATTCCGGCATCGAAGATTGGATAGCGGCTTTCCCGCATGGCCAAAAATCCGGTCGGGTCGAGATAGAAACGTTTTAATCCGATCAAGCCACCTGATTCGTGGGCAATGATTTTACTATCATTTAACCCATCGACCCAAATGCACTCTCGCCCAGCCGCCGCCTTCGGTTTGAGAAATTTCATGTAGATGCCGAAGGGAACTTGGCCTCGCGTTGTTTGCCTGGGGCAGCGGATCTTCATTTGCATGTAGCTCGGGTCTTGTAGGACTCCGTTGACTTGCTCGCGGCGAACCAGCAAGCCTGTGTAATCAAAGACCTCTTGTTGCATTCGTTGCAGCGATTCGTTTGCAACTTCGATCGCTCGGTCAAGTGGATGAGGAGCCTTGGTTGCGATTGGACGAGCACCACCAGTTAGACTCGATGAGGAGGCTGAGTCCGCCTTGGCAACTCGTGGGCTATCAGCTGTTTTTTTGTCGTTTAGTTGGTCGGATTCTTCGATTTCATTAACGCGAGCAATCCGAAAAACAGGCTCAGTGCGGTTTTTTTGGCTGCCGTCAACCAACACTTTTTCTTGGCCAAAGCAGGGATCGATCAGTCCGAAAACCGTCAATGAACCAACTATCATACTGATGTTAAATAAAGAAACTCTCATCAAAAATTGTCCCCGATCTTGATCTTCCGTGACCCCCCGAACCCGAAATCGGAATGCCTGATTTTTCCAGTGCTAAACATCGCACTTAGGCTGGTCTCTGAAATTAATTTGATAACTGGACATCATTGCCATCAATTTACCAAGGTTAAAGTCGGCGAAATCCAGCACTTTCCCAATTTAACAGGGTAGTGGGATCTGGGTTTCTCTGCCATGTCGGATCGCCTGGTATGCTAGCAATCAATCCCTTTTGTCTTGGGTAATTATCGATCAAATTTATCGTGGACTGATCAAGATTTATTTTTCCCGACCGGTAAAATCATTGAAATGGTCATTCGTGGAACTGACTCTTCGACAAAATTAGTAGAGTTGATCCTACATTCGCTACAATGTAGCGATCTCAGCCAAAAAAAAGCGTAAAAAATTATCTGTGCAAATAGCCACTTGAAGGCGATTCAATTGGAAGTTAGTTTTCTTTTGTAATTGTGAACGGTAAGTTTTGATCCAAACGAGCGTGTTGGCTGGGGAGGGCAGGGTCCCGAGAGGGAACGGCACCCGCCTTGCCATGGATGCCCTCTTGGATCGCAATCTCCATTGAATACTCGCCCGGCTCGAGAGAGCGAAATCGAATCGGAAAGTAGACGTAAAAGTTATCACGCTGTTCTGGCGACTCATCGTAAATTTCAGGGAAACGATATTGATCGACCACGTTGCCAGTATGATCGACGATCGAGCAAACGCTGGTCAGTCGAGTTACATGCAGTAGTCCATTTTCATGTTGCGTCAGTTCAGAATTGAAATTTTGAACTTCGCAATAGACCAAGACCGTTTGACCCGGCTGGAATTGACGATTCACGATCGGTGTCAGTTTTCGAAACCCTCTGATATCGGAACAAAACTGCCCATTAATCAAACTCAACGACGGGGTTGTGCTCTTGGGAATACGGGTTAGAACAGTCGGATGCCCGGAATCCAACTGGGGTTCCCAATAACCCACCTGTGCGACACGTGAGTCGACTCTCGAGCGACTAAGCCTTGGATTGAATGCCGAGTTAATGAACAGGGAAGTTGTTTTATTTAGTAGTTCGTCAATGGCAGGAAACCACTGTGGGGGCATGCCCCATCTCCAGTTTTCAGTTGCGGGATTGTCTGCGGGACTGTAATTCAGTTGCTGCTCATCTGCAGGGGGCTGTTGAAGACGCGGCACTTCGCCCTTGGGAATAAATCGATTAGGCGAAAAATACTGCTCATCAGTGTGGGGGTTATCTTGCGATGGATTCCGTCCAGGTGCACCGCCATGTCCCGGCATGTCTCGCGGTATCGCTTCCAATGTAAATCCAGTAGAGGACCCGGAAGAAGCTTGCGCACCTTCAATTTCAACTTGGGGACCACTCGCCGCGTTCAAGCCGGAAAATGTTTTAGTTGGCGTAGAGGATGCGGTTGAAGCGTTTGTCAATTCACTAAACTGCGTTGCGGCTGGGGATTCCGAACGCGGTGGTATTGGCCGCTCGCTGGAAAACTCGAAAGCCTCGCGGTCGACCACAATTCCGGCCGCCTGTAGATTCATCGAATCAGTTTGATTTTTTTGCTGCGTTTCAGTTGATTCGTGATAATTATTCAATCGAACCGATCGAGTGCTTGCTGGGTTCGGCAAAGCCAACAGCATCAGTCGCTCCCCCATGGAAATTGTTTCCGTGATCATATTGGATCCAATTGCTGAATTTCCTTCTGTTTCAACATCCGTTTCGAATTCCGCTTTCACCGATTCAACAGACTGTAGAGTTTGATCGATTGCATCTAGGTTGTCTTTTATCTTACGGCGACTCGACTCGGTCGCGTGTTCATTTTCAGTCGCTCTATGATCTGGAAGGATATTTTGGGAAGCTTCCACGGGTGGATGAACGGCTGAGGTAGCGCGTTCCAGGTCATTGGTGGTTCTCAATAGCAGCGTATTTGGTTTGTGGTTCGCGTTGGCCAGTTTACTCTTAGAGGGACGAGAAAGGGGTTGTTCGACTTGAGTTGGATCATCGGTCAATAATGGTGTTGATTGGCGACTGAGACCATCTGTGATATTGGTGGCCGTGTTGCGGCTATCCGGAATCGTTGCTTCGCTGTTATTGCTGGAGGAATCGGATAGGAAAGAGTGGCGGACTGGATTTGCCGCATGGGGGTTTTGTTGATCGGAAACTTGGACAACGGTGGCGGCGGAATCGCCCGGAAATTGAATCTTATTGATTGGCTCCAAGCGTAACGGTTGTCTGGACGGTACCTTGATCGCTCCTGGCATGATTTGATCGTAACGTGTTCGCATTGCTTCCTGGGAGGCGATCGAGTTTAACGAATGTGGTTGATCTGGTTGACTGCGATTTTCTGCTCGGGCTGCCCCTTTTGACCGGGACTGCGAATGCCGTGATTGACTGGAATCAAAGGCTTGGGGGGGATGAGAAACCAATTTCGAGCAGCCTGGGGCTGACAGTGCCACGATGAGGATCAGATAAGTAAATTTTAAAATCGGGGGAATTTGATCGAAAACGAACTGTAATCCGTTGGCATTTTGCATTGTTAGAGTAGTATTCTGAGAGGGTGAGACTTTGAATTCCATTTCAATCGCTAGGTCTAAATTTTTCCATGTGGATCAGAAAAAGACGGGACGGTCGTTCAAGTGTACGGCTTTCGCGGTTCCTTGCGACCAATAACGTATCCTTGTATCTACGCGTATTTCCACGTATTTCCTTTGGCGAACGGCAGTTATAAATTTACCGCTTAAAATTAGCCGTGTCTTTTCGTGACGGGTTTGTCATCGGTAAAACTTTGTTTTCCGGTTGCCTTGTGGGGAATGTGTAGGCGTGCCTGTTCTCTATCCGCGTGGCGGATACCAACAATTTCTCGTGGGAATGTTAGAGCAAGCGGCGTTTAACATCAAGAGAATTCCAATTAGGTTGCCAGCATCCAGTGCTGCCAGTGTCAGCCGCCGCTAACCGGGGGGATCAAGGCCAATTCGTGTTCAGTAGAAACGGTGCAGTCATCAGCAACGTAGCGGCAGTCAACCGCCAGCAATGAAACTGCCAGCAGTTCCTTGGCGGCGGGAAATTGTCGGATCAAATGTTGTTTAAGTTCTGCCAGTGTGGGTGGATCGTCCCCATCCCAATCCACGGAGATTTGCGGTTCTCCGATCAACTCTCTTGCTCCTGCGAACAGAGTAATTTGGAATCTCATGATAGCACTCGATCTTCACTTCGTCGTAAAAACAGATCTTTTAATTCAGGCATGAAACCGTAGGCCATGGCAAGAATTTTGATTGGATGAACGGTTGGTTTATTCGTTCCTTGTTCCATTTGAATTTTACAAGTGCAACATTCCGTTGCCCCGGCGATGAAGGAGGGTGATCGGACTGCATTGATCAGGGGAAATCCAATCCTTAAGCTACGTTGATAATTTTTACGTTTTAGTCCGTATGTTCCCGCCATCCCGCTGCAACCTTTATCCAGCAATTCGACTGTCAGTCCGGGAATCAATCTCAGCAATTCCAGTGCTGGAATCTCAGCAGACAGGGCTCGTTGGTGACATGGCAAATGGTAGCCGATGGCCGCATTGAGAGGTTTAAAATCCAATTCCAGTTGGCCATTGCGATGTAATCGCAACAGGTAGTTCATGGCATCGGTGGTATTTTCGGCAACTAGTTCGACGTCCGGCT
>JBGTHU010000782.1:0-3739 GCA_041745975.1 Mariniblastus sp. | reverse complement strand
TTCCCAAAACGATCGAATTAAGAACGATCGAGTTAAGAAATTCGTAACACTTCAGCCGACTGACGTGAGAAGTCGTTTAAGCGGGATCCAATTTGTCATCGCTCTCTTTCTTGATAAGCCGTGAAATATCAACCCGCCGCCCTAATCGCCTATCTGCAATCTGGTGCACCGCTTATTCAGGCGAGCGTCTGTTTTTTTGAAAACGTTCAGGCTACAAGGATCCGTGAAGGGTTCCGTTTAGTTCTAACAAGACCCAAATTGTCCCACGACGCAGCAAAGCGTTACAACTCTCGACCTTAAGTCGGTTGTATCCATCGATTCGGCAACAATTGATGCCGGTACATTAGCCGCCGAAGTCGTCGTAGGCAATATTTTCAGGCTCGACTCCCAAGTCATCCAACAACTTGAAGACGGCCTGGTTCATCATCGGGGGGCCGCAGATATAGTATTCGATATCTTCTGGCGACGGGTGCTTACTTAGGTAGTTATCCAGAAGCACTTGATGGATGAAGCCGACATAGCCATCCCAATTGTCCTCGGGCAATGGCTCGGAAAGGGCGATGTTAAATTTGAAATTTGGAAACTCTTCTTCGATTTTACGAAATTGATCGACGTAAAACAGTTCTTTCAGCGAACGTCCACCGTACCAATATGATACTTTGCGCCCCGTTTTCAGCCGTTTGAATAACTCAAAGATATGACTTCGCAATGGGGCCATACCTGCCCCGCCACCAATGTAAACCATTTCGGACTCAGAGTCTTTAATAAAGAATTCACCGTAGGGGCCAGAAATGGTGACTTTGTCACCTGGTTTCAGGTTGAAAATATACGAGGAAACCTTTCCAGGAGGCACATCTGGCATTCTTGGCGGGGGCGATGCGACGCGAACATTCAACATAATGATTCCCTGCTCGCCAGGATAATTGGCCATCGAGTAGGCACGGATTACAGGCTCTTCCACTTTGGACTTATACTGCCAAACGTCGAATTTGTCCCAGTCTTCGCGGAACTTGTCTTCGATATGAAAATCTTTATAGTCGACTTCGTGGGGGGGAACTTCGATTTGGATATACCCGCCGGCCTTGAAGTCAACGGCTTCGTCGGCAGGAAGTTCCAACACTAATTCTTTAATGAAGGTCGCTACATTATGATTGGAGCGAACAGTACAGATCCATTTCTTGGTCTCAAATGCTTCCTCGGGAACCTCCACTTCCATGTCTTGTTTAACCGCCACCTGGCATGACAACCGGCACCCTTCACGCGCCTCACCTTTTTTGATGTGCCCGGTTTCCGTTGCCAAGATCTCACCACCACCCGAATGAACTTTGACTTTGCATTGAGCACACGTTCCGCCACCACCACAGGCTGACGAAACAAAGATCCCCGCATCTGCCAACGCTCCCATCAATTTGCCACCGGTTGGCACTTCGATCGTCTTTTGGTTATTAACCAAAATCTTGACGTTGCCGCTGGGTACCAACAACTGCTTGGCAATCAAAATCACAGCCACCAAAGCCACGATGACTAAGGTGAAAAAACCAACTCCGAGAAAAACTTCGGTCATGATAATGTTTCTTAAACTTAAATTCCCAAAAATGCCTGGAAGCCCAGAGCCATTAACCCGACGATGATGAACGTTGTACCTAAACCACGTAAACCTTCGGGGATGTCCGAATAGGCCAACTTCTCTCTTATACCTGCCAAACCAACGATCGCGATAGCCCATCCAAATCCACTACCGCCGGCAAACACAACACTTTCAGTAAATGTATAATCGCGTTCCACCATAAATAGAGTTCCGCCCAAAATAGCACAGTTCACTGTAATCAATGGGAGAAAAATTCCCAACGAATTGTAAAGAGCGGGCAGGAACTTATCGAGGAACATTTCCAAAATTTGCACCATCGCCGCAATCACGGAGATGTAACAGATTAGCCCTAAAAATGTTAAATCTGCTTTAACCAACCAAGCGCCCTCTTTCAAGACCCAATCATAAAGCAGATGATTTACGGGAACCGTAATTAGTTGAACCGCAATCACAGCGGCACCTAACTGCAATGAGTTTTTTATTTTTTGGGAAACGGCCAAAAAAGTACACATTCCCAAAAAATAAGCGAGCGCCAGATTGTCAACAAACGTCCACCTAAGGAATAAATCAATATAATCTTGTATCATTTTAGGCCTCTTCCACTTGTTCAGGCTTGAAGGTTCGTAAAATCCAGATAAAGATACCGATGATGTAGAAAGCACTCGGCGGTAGCAGCATCAAGCCATTGGTTTGATACCAACCTGCCAAGAATGGCATCTCATAGCCCAGCAAACTTCCCGAGCCAAGCAATTCGCGAATCGTTCCTACGATAATCAGAATCAGGCTGTATCCCAAACCATTGCCCAACCCGTCAAAAAAGCTGTCTCGAACGGAGTTCTGCATCGCGAACCCTTCCGCTCGGCCCATCACGATACAGTTGGTGATGATCAACCCGACGAACACGGAGAGTTCTCGGCTCAATTCAAACAGGAACGCCCTGAGGAATTGATCGACGACGATCACCAACGAAGCGATAATTACCATTTGGCAAATGATACGAATTCGACCGGGGATATAATTTCGAATCATTGCCACGCTGGCGTTGGATAGTGAAATCACAAAGATCACGGCAATACACATCGTGATTGAGGTCGACAATTTAGTCGTCACCGCCAAAGCCGAGCAAATCCCTAAAATTTGTAGGGCGATTGGATTGTTATTAAACAGTGGGTCTAAAACCAACTGCTTAATCGATTTTTTTTTATCAGCCATTTTACTCTCTCCCTCGATTCGCTACCAAGTTATCCTGTACGGAAGGATGGACCATTACATTTTGGTTATCCATTCCATTTTCAGCAGAAACCGCTGCGATCGCCGAACCCCGTTCTCGTTCAATAAAAGTTTGAAAACCTTTTTGGCCGAACCAAAACTCGAGCATGCTGTTGACCGCATTGCTGGTGATTGTCGCCCCGGAAAGCCCGTCGATTTCATAGGGCGAATCTTGGTCGGCTTTCCCTTTTTTCACGGTCAGTACGATTTCACCACTTTCGCTGAATAAAATTTGTTCCGGCCACTGAGCCTTCCAGTCTTCATTATCGACCTCGCCTCCCAATCCGGGTGTCTCTTTGTGATCAAAGAACGTCAACCCATTAACGGTGCGAAAATCTGGCTTCAGCGAAATGAAACCTTGCATGATACCCCACAACCCATTTCCACGAATTGGAAAAATATACATTTCAATTTTGGAGGGGTCATCCTTAGCTTTCACCATATAAACATGGGAAAACTTTTCAACCCATTTGATACCTACAGGATCTTGAGCTCGATCTTTTATTTCGCTACCTAAGATGTCTCTTTTCTGTTTAGCTGCCCAGAACTGGTCGTATTTCCCTAAAACATCCCCACCAACGTCCTTGCCAAATTCAGCCAGTGCTCGCTCCAATGCTTCAACAGCATCTTCGCCGGTCTCTAACTCAATGATCCGGCCTTGGATTCGTTTATTGAAGGCTTCCAACACGCCACCGGCTTGTTGAATTTCCTCTGCCGAAACGCCCGCAACCTCAAGCACCTTACTCTTGCGGAAACGCTCCTGATTATACTGCTGCCAGGGCCGCAAAAATACAGCCGTGGAAGAGACCAAGGTGGCGCAAACAAGGCACAAAACCAAAGCCACCGTAAATGTACCTAATAAACTATCGCGTTGCATATCCC
>JBGTHU010000781.1:0-3844 GCA_041745975.1 Mariniblastus sp. | reverse complement strand
GGAAAGTCTGGCTTGGTACCTTTTTCGGGTTGGTTGCCGCGAGCAATGGAAGGTCCAACTCCCTCAAGTGCGATTTTCTATGGTGCACTGTCAATACATTTGGGGGCTTTCTTGTTGCTGAGAATTAGTCCCCTATTGGATGCTTCGTTTTGGTTGAGTGTTGCCGTGATGACTATTGGTCTGGTGTCAGCAATTTATGGAGCGATGACCGCTCGCGTTCAGACCGACATCAAAAGTGCATTGGCCTTTGCGTCGCTCACGCAGGTTGGAATCATTGTTTTCGAAATTGGATATGGCCTACGTTACGTCGCTTTGATGCATATCATTGGCCACGCTTGTTTGAGAACGTTGCAATTGGTTCGAGCTCCGACTCTGCTTCACGACTATCACACATTAGAAAATGCTGTAGGTGGGCGTCTGAGACGAGAGCCTTTGATTGGGCCTCCGATTCCCAACTCATGGTGGACACGTTACGCATATCAAATAGGGTTGGAACGAGGTTTTCTTGACGAGCTTTTACAAGCATATTTAGTAAATGCGTTCTTATCGGTGTTCAAGTACTGTGATCATTTGGAACGGCGTTGGACCGATCGATTATCGGGCGGGCAATCTCGAGCATCGGATCGATTGAAACCGCATGTCGACTCATTGGAGGAGTTCGTGTAATGTCGGAACTTCATTTTCCTTGGATTGAAATTTCGATCGCAATACCTTTTTTGGGCGCGACTATGGTCGTATGGATCAAGGATCCTTCGAAGGCTCGCATGGTTTGTCTGATCATCAGCGGAATCACTCTCGCGCTGACATTAGGGGAATACGTCGATTTTATCAGTCTGAAAAAGTTTGAGGCTCATGATCAGGCAGACCTGTTTTACATTTTTTTTCACCGAAACTTGTGGGTCATCGACGAATTGAACGCTCCCCTATTGCCTTTGGCAGCCCTGCTCTGCTTTTTAACGGTTTTGGCAACGTTACGAACCAAAGCCAATCGATTTTCATATCATTTGATGCTCGTCAGCGAATCGATTTTGATTTCCACGTTAAGTTGTCGAAACTCCTGGGGCATCATCGTATTACTGCTGGCAGCGATTATTCCAGTGTGGTTGGAATTAAGGTTGCGCAAACGTTGTACCAGAGTCTTCTTGATGCACATGGGGCTTTTTGCTGGGTTGTTAGTTTGCGGACAGTTGACGGTCGAATTGGGATTGACTTTGGTCGGTGGCGTTGTCTTGACATTGGGAATTTTGACCAGGACAGCAACTTTTCCACTTCACTGCTGGATGACCGATTTGTTTGAGAAGGTGACTTTCGCTACTGCGTTACTTTTTGTCGTTCCGATGACGGGTGCGTATGCGGTAATGCGACTGATTTTACCGATCGCGACTGATGAAACTTTGCAATTTATCGCAATGGTCTCGCTGTTTATGTCGGTCTATGCCAGTGGCATGGCGCTGGTGCAAAACGAGGCGAGACGTTTCTTTTGCTACTTGTTTCTCAGTCATTCATCACTGGTGCTAGTCGGATTGGATTTGGCGACTCCAATCGGTTTGACAGGTGGGTTAAGCGTCTGGCTATCGGCAGGGCTCTCCCTCGGTGGACTGGGTTTGACTTTACGGGCGGTGGAATCACGGATCGGCCGAATTTCATTAAAGGAGTTTCATGGTTTGTACGATCAAATGCCAACTTTGGCGGTCCTGTTTCTGATGACTGGATTGGCTTCGATTGGATTTCCCGGAACCATTGGGTTTATTGGCATGGAATTACTGGTCGAGGGTGCGATAGACGTCTACGCTTTGATTGGAATGGCTGTTGTTGCAGCTGCTGCGTTGAATAGTATCGCAATTTTACAAATTTATTTTCGTATCTTTACCGGTCGCCGAGCACATGCTTTTTTTTCTCTACGCGCCAGACCTTCAGAAAAAGTTGCTGTGTTAATTCTTACTGCTTTGATTATCGGCGGAGGTCTGTTTCCTCAGTGGAGTATTGCGTCGCGCTACCATGCCGCCGTCGAACTGATTCGCCAACGCAACAACTTGGCTGAACAAGCATCTGACCTTCACCAAACGAAACAATTGATACCAAACCCAATGAATCGATTGAACGAAAATTTTATGAAACCATGATCGCCGAGAAACCAAATGAAAATTGAAACGCCGTCAAAAGAGATTTTCTATCAGGAGATTCCACGTGGAAATGGGTCTGGATTGGTTCACTATCTGCATCACGATTTGCTTTCGGGATTTTTGGTTTTTTTGATTGCGTTGCCGCTCTGCCTGGGAATTTCCTTAGCTTGTGGCTATCCGCCAATTGCCGGAATTTTTACGGCAATTTGCGGGTCGTTACTGACTACTTTTATCAGCAACAGTGAGCTTACGATTAAAGGGCCGGCAGCGGGACTAATTGTCATTGCCATCGGTTGTATCGAAGACTTCGGTGGGAACGGAATGACCGGAGGCTGGACCAATGCGGATTTAATGGCCTATCAGGCCGCGTTGGCGATTGGGTGTGCAGCAGCCTTATTGCAAGTTCTGTTTGGATTGATGCGGGGCGGAGTGCTAGGTGAGTTTTTTCCAATCTCCGCCGTGCATGGGATGCTGGCAGCCATCGGAATTATTATCATCATCAAACAATTTCCCGTCGCGCTGGGAGTTACAGCAAGTGGCGAACCTTTGGAGATGTTGCACGAATTTCCGACTTATTTCGCCGAGGCGAATCCTGCGATTGCCGCGATTGGCCTCGTAAGTATCTTGATCATGTTTTTATGGCCGCTGTTAAGCAAACAAATTTCCTTGTTAAAATTCATCCCCTCACCGTTGGTAGTGTTGCTGGTGACGGTACCAATGGGATTCGGATTCGACCTATTGCATGAACACTCCTACACGCTACAGGGGCATCAGTATCAACTTGGCGAGCAATATCTTGTTAAGATGCCTGTGCGAGTCTGGGGAATGTTTGACGACGTCACCTATCCCGACTTTTCTGCCTTGGGTCATGTGAAAGCATGGAAGTGGGTGTTTATGTTTTTCATTATCGGAAGTTTGGAGTCGTTGCTTAGTGCCAAAGCGATTGACTTGCTGGACCCTTGGAGGCGGAAAACCGATATGAATCGCGATATCGCCGCCGTTGGATTGGCCAACCTCGCCGCGTCACTGATTGGTGGTTTACCAATGATTTCCGAGATCGTACGTTCCAAGGCAAATATTGACAACGGAGCACGAACTCGTTTAGCAGGTTTTTGGCACGGTATCTTTTTGTTGGCCTGCGTCGCCCTCATTCCGACACTGTTGCATCAAATTCCCCTTGCCGCATTAGCTGGAATGTTGGTCTACACCGGATTTCGCCTCGCTCATCCGACTGAGTTCATCAACGTTTGGCGAATTGGCAAAGAGCAATTGGTAATATTTGTCGCTACGTTACTACTTGTCCTGGCAACGGATTTATTGATCGGAATCGCTGGAGGAATCGGCCTCAAGTTAATCATTCATCTTGCCAATGGTGTGCCGGCAAAGTCACTTTTTAAGCCCTATATCGAAGTGCAAGTGATTGACGAGAATACAAATTTGATTCTCGCGAGGGAATCCGCGGTTTTTAGCAATTGGATCCCTTTCCGTCGTCAGATTGAACAGATCGGACTGGTTCAGCGACACAATCTTATTCTCGATTTATCCCAAGCAAAATTGGTTGATCACAGCGTGATGGAACGCCTGCATGAATTGCAGTCCGACTTCCAGATGGAAGGGTTGACGCTGGAAATTATCGGCCTGGACACGCACGAGGCCGTCGCCGATCACGAATTGTCGGCGCGCCGCGGAGGCCTGGTGCGCATGCAACGGCTGTCAATAGT
>JBGTHU010000780.1:0-6063 GCA_041745975.1 Mariniblastus sp. | reverse complement strand
AATTACGAAGCAATCACCGAAGCATGCAAGGGGCAACAAATCGTGTTTCATACCGCTGCTGTGGCGGGGATCTGGGGGAGCTGGAAGCACTTTCATAGCAACAACACCATTGCCACCCGCAATGTAGTCCAGGCTTGTGCCCAAGCCGGGGTCGAGAAGCTGGTCTATACCAGCAGCCCCAGCGTTACCTTTGACGGCGATCACCAAACCAACGTCAATGAAACCGCCGGCTATCCAAAAAAAGGGCTTTGTCAGTATCCCCACTCAAAAGCCTTGGGTGAACAGTGTGTCTTGCAAGCCAGCGAAGACTATGACCTGATGACCTGTGCTCTCAGGCCCCACCTGATCTGGGGGCCAGGTGATCGGCATTTGATTCCCAGGTTGCTTCAGCGGGCACGGGATAAGCAACTGCGGCGAGTCGGTGATGGCCGTAACTTGGTCGATCATATCTACATCGAAAATGCAGCCGTGGCCCACATTCAAGCTGCCGAAGCCTTAGAGAAAGACTCGCCCGTTTGCGGAAGTGCCTATTTTATCTCTCAGGGAGACCCAGTTAATTGTTGGGCCTGGATTAACGAAATTTTGACTTTGGCCGGGGTACCACGAGTCAAGCGTTCAATTCCCTTCAAAACCGCCTATGCCATTGGAGCAGCGCTAGAAGTCTATCACGACCTGTTCAATATCGAACGTGAACCCCGCATGACTCGATTTTTGGCCTGTCAGTTGGCCAAAAACCATTACTTTGACATCACACGAGCCAAACGAGATTTCGGCTTTCGCGCTGAAGTCTCGACTTCCGAAGGAATGAGACGCTTGGAAAATTCGCTGGTCGGAAACGCAGGATGAGCCGATTTAGCTCATTTAGCCGATTTGTTGCCCCATGCAGTTCCGATTTCTGCAGTGCCGATGTGAGCCTGCAAGGGAGTGGCGAGTCTTGTTTTGATCTGCAATTTCTCAGATTGAGAAACGCGGGTCGGATCGAATTGATTTGAAGTTTTATGCAATCATCGTCAGTGAATTGCTGATCCCACTAAAGTTGCAATCATTCATGGGGAGAAGAGACGGAAGGAGGCTTCTGTCGAAACAATAACGACGCAAAGTATTGATTTGGTAAATCTTGTCTCGGTCGAAGCCTCGAACTCCGCACAAATATTGCCGATTTTGTGAGGCGACAAATATCCGCCAGCGTTTACCAAAACTCGCGCTAAGTCCATCCCGCTTAAGGTCCATCCCGCTTAAGTTAACCGAGATGGGAGAGGGGTTTTGCTTCGGTCACCTCCGGGACTGGTGGCTTGCGATTTCTATTGAGGCTGGCACGACATTTGCAACCCCATGAGGGTGGTGAGTGGGCTTAGCCTAACGCGATCTATTTCATCCGCCGTTTCAAGTTGGCGGCCCATTCACTTTTTTGCTTTTTTTGGCAACGGGCGAAAAATGAATTAATGTTATTTACGACGATCGACGAAGGGGGTCCGAAGAGGTTCCAAAGAGGTTCCAACCCCCGCAATAAAAAAACGTAGAATGATCTATTGCAAATAGGTGCTTTTTACAAAATGTCAATCGTTCTACGGCTGCATTGAGTGAGGCAACGATGATTCTTTCTTTCAATTAAAGCGATGGATTAAAAGGGTTATATCCAGGAATTTAGAGAGGTTGCCATGCGAGGCAGTTTGGTCGACATGGCTGTCGGTATAATCATCGGTGCTGAATTTGGAAAAATTGTCAATTCGTTGGTGAATGACATCATCATGCCTCCAATTGGTTACTTGGTCGGAGGGCTTTCGTTTAAAAGAGTTGGCTTTCAAAATGCAAGTTCCCGCAATCACGAGTCCTGATGGAAGTGTGATCAAGGAGGTAAGTGAAGTCGCCATCGGCTAAGGAGCGTTTCTCCAAACGACATTGAATTTTCTAATCATTGCATTGGCGATCTTTATGGTGATTAAGCTGATGAACTCCGTCAAAAAGCGATTGGAAAGAGAAGAGCTAGCGGCCGAACCTGAAACTCCAACAGCAGACATTCAATTACTGACCTAAATTCGGGACGCTCTGAAAGCTCGTGGATAAATCTAATCCGCGTTGTTCATGCAGATTGTTGGGTTAATGTTGATTCCCAACCCCGATCCATTCAAGGGCTTCATTCTCTAGTGCTTATCGCCTCACAAGATTGGCAAATTTTGAAGGGAAGTTGAAACGTTCGCCTAGACCATCTTTTGTCAACTCAATACATGGGGTAGCGATCGTTTCGACAGGAGCCTAAACTGCCCACTCACCCTTGAACCGATGCTTTTCTTTAATCGGCCTCCGGTCGGCCTAAGACTGACGGAGGTTACCCTTGTTTAAATTCTGAACGAATCCGGGTATTATATTGGTTTGATACCGTTTATCGAGCCAATTTACTGTTGTTATCTGCTCAGGCTCCAAGGCGCTGAAACCGAGTTTACCAATCAGATTATAATTCCAAAAATGCCAAAAATCACTTACACAATCACCGATGAAGCCCCCGCTCTGGCGACTGAGTCCTTGCTGCCAATCATTCAAGCATTCGCGGCGGTGGCCGAGATTGAGGTGGAAACTCGCGACATTTCGCTGGCCGGCAGAATTCTGGCGACATTCTCTGACAGATTGACTGCCGGGCAGCGGGTTGCCGATGAACTGGCAGAATTGGGCCGGATGACCCAAGATCCGGCGACCAATATAATCAAGCTTCCTAACATCAGTGCGTCGATTCCGCAACTTAAAGCCGCGATTTCGGAACTGCAAAATCAAGGATTCAATATCCCTGATTTTCCCGATGAACCCGCCACGCTGGATGAACAAGCCATCAAGGAACGTTTCGCGAAGGTGTTGGGGAGTGCGGTCAACCCGGTACTGCGGGAAGGGAATTCAGATCGTCGCGCGCCCAAGTCCGTCAAACAATTTGCACGGCTACATCCCCATTCAATGGGGCCTTGGTCGACCAATTCCCAAACCCATGTCGCCTCGATGGCCAGCGGTGACTTTTTTGGAAATGAGCAATCTCACACGTTTGCCACATCGTCGTGTTTGAGAATCGAGCTCCATACTGACGAGGGTCAAGTTCAAATTTTAAAGCAAGGGATTGAAATCCAGCCCGGTGAAATCGTCGACATATCGTTGATGAATGTGGCGGCCTTGAAAAAATTCCTCCAAGAACAAGTCACGGATGCTAAACGACAAGGCGTACTGTTTTCAGTTCACTTAAAAGCCACGATGATGAAGGTTTCCGATCCCATCATCTTTGGTCATGTGGTAAGAGCCTTTTTTGCGGAGCTTTTTGATAAACATGCTTCCCTGTTGGAATCGGTTGGGGCTAATCCCAATAACGGTCTGGGAAGCATGCTGCAAGCGATCGAAAAATTGAATGTTGATCAAAAAGAGATTGTATTACATGAAATTAAGAACGCACTCCAACAGGGCCCTGGACTGGCAATGGTGAATTCAGACATGGGAATTACCAACCTACATGTGCCCAGTGACGTCATCATCGATGCTTCCATGCCCGCCATGATTCGCAATTCAGGCCAAATGTGGAATGCGGCCGGCCAGTTGCAAGATACCAAGGCGGTCATTCCCGATCGCAGCTATGCGGGCGTATTTGCGACGACCATTAACTTTTGCAAACAACACGGTGCATTTGATCCGGCAACCATGGGTTCAGTTTCCAATGTGGGGTTAATGGCCCAAAAGGCCGAAGAATATGGTTCCCACGACAAGACGTTCGAAATTCCTGTGTCAGGATCTGTGCGTGTGATCGATCAAGAACACGGCGTCATCATGGAAATTCCTGCCTCTGCCGGAGATATATTCCGCATGTGTCAGACGAAAGATGCGGCAATCCGAGACTGGGTTAAACTAGCCGTCAAACGAGCACGTAGCACTGGCACGCCAGCAGTTTTTTGGCTCGATGATCACCGTTCGCATGATGCCCAATTGATTGCTAAGGTCAAACAGTATTTGGCAGAAAATGACACGGCTGGATTGCAATTAGAAATTATGGCACCCGCTGAAGCCACACAATTTTCGCTGGAGAGAATTCGACAAGGAGAAGACACTATCTCCGTCACCGGAAACGTGTTGAGGGACTACTTGACTGATCTGTTTCCCATTTTGGAACTGGGAACCAGTGCTAAAATGTTATCCATCGTCCCTTTGATTCGAGGCGGCGGATTGTTTGAAACGGGGGCCGGTGGGTCAGCTCCCAAACATGTCGAACAGCTAATTCAAGAAAATTATTTGCGTTGGGATTCAATGGGCGAATATCTGGCCTTGGCAGTTTCGCTGGAACATCTGGCGGAGACTAGCGGCAACGCCCGCGCCAAAGTGTTGGCTGATACGTTAGATACCGCCACCGCTTTGGTCTTGGAACATAACCGCCTGCCTCAACGACGTCTTGGAACGTTGGACACACGCGGTAGCCATTTTTATCTGGCCCTGTATTGGGCTCAAGCGTTGGCGAACCAGACGACTGACGAAGATCTTCGGCAGCGGATGGCTCCCCTTGCCACTCAATTGGCCCAGCAAGAGCGACAAATTGTCGACGAACTTATCGCGGTGCAAGGATCGCCGGTCGATGTCGGTGGCTATTATCGTTTCCAACCCGATAAAGCTGTTCCGGTGATGCGGCCCAGCGAAACGTTTAATCGAATTTTGGCTGACCTGTGCCCTCAAGTAGCAATGAACCGTTAAAAGTAAACGAGTCTTTTCAAGACGCATTTTCATCATGAGCTGATTCTTTACAAGTCTCCGTTCGAACCAAACAATGAAAATCCAAATTGACCTGCCCGATTGGCTTACTTTGGAAAACAGAAGTCTGCCCGAATGCCTCCCGTCGCTGGAAGAACGGATGCGGACTGTCATCCATTATGCTCGGTTGAACTTCCAACGAGGCACCGGCGGTCCCTTTGCGGCAGGAATATTTGAAAAAAGAAGCGGCAGGATTCTGGCCATGGGGGTCAATCGCGTCCTGCCAACTTGCGTTTCTTCGGCCCACGCAGAAATTGTCGCGATTTCGCTGGCCCAGCAAAAACTGGCTCAATACGATCTGGGTGGGCCTCAGATGGCATCCTATCAAATCGTCGTTAACGGGCGACCATGTGCCATGTGTTACGGTGCCATTCCTTGGTCAGGCATCCGCAGCGTCGTCATCGGGGCCAGCGGGGAACAGATTGAATCGATCGCTGGATTCGATGAAGGCCCTATCCACCCTCAGTGGCGAGACGAATACCGCAAGCGAGGAATTGAAATCATTGAAAACGTATTGGCCGAGCAAGCCTGTCAAATGTTCCGAGAGTTCATCGCCAGCGGCCAGCCGGTCTATAATGCTCGTCAGGGGAAACTTTAGGGATAATTCCCGCTTCCACCGATGTAAAATCGGCAGGGAGCGTGCGCGGTGGGAGGATCATTGTACTCGAGTGCGTCGTTTTTTCTTTGTCAATAAATTCCTTTGTCAATAAATTCTAAAGTTTTCGTAACACTTCAGCCGAGTGAAGTGGTTTTTGAGGAAATGGGGGTAACGTACCGGATTTTAGATAGTTTTTTGTGGCATCAATGATCGTTTGGATCGGATCGTGCCCACGTTGATTGAGCGTACGAAAGATTGTCATCATCACTGCCTGGCAATCGGCACCCTGCTGACTACGATTGCCGTAGCTGTTTTTTTCGAATAATGACTGCCGGGCGAATCGAACGTTCAGCGTGATTGTTTTCGAACGGTACTCCATCCTTGTCAAGGAATGTAAACAAATCGTTTTGGTGGCGTCGCTGGATTGACCGAGGGGGAACGAGATTCGGCCAATTGCTTGGCTAGCTCCAGAAGTGCAAAAACAACGGCCGCTTCACCTTGAGCAAAAATCGCCTTAGCTTGCTCGGCATTGATGCTCGGAAGCTGTTCAACTGGTATAATCGTCTTTAGCTGAGAATCCGTACTCGACATGCAATATAGGTACCAAATTTCAGCAATTTACACCAGACCATCTTCATCCGGCAGAAGTATTACGATTTTCTTTTTCTCTTTCGTTGTGGTAAACTAGTCGCTTCAAAGAAATA
>JBGTHU010000779.1:0-1726 GCA_041745975.1 Mariniblastus sp. | reverse complement strand
GAATTAAAATAAATGCCGGACGTCTCTTTATTTCAAAACCCGTATCCTGCTCGGCCTGGCTTGGCTGACAGAGCGGGGTTTACGTCCGGCTATGGCTGACCACATAATCCTGCACGACGGCGTGTCCGATCTTTCTTTGGCAGGAATCCAGTTGTTTATCAGTCGATTAATCGGCCGGAGTAACTTGGAACCATTTTTCAAAGCATCGCCAAAGCAAATCGGATTTGGATTTCTTTGTTGACCAATCGTTTTGCTTTGTGGTTTGATGAACTTCTTGTTTGATTTCTGTCCCACGCTCGTTTATAGAGGCTGGACTTCCGGGTCGAAAAATAATCGGCCGATCTTTTCACGACCGACCATCCATTGCGCGGTGATGTTGTTAATGAGTTGGTTTGTCTTGGCAATGGCTGGCTGTAACAACCAAGCTGAAAAATCAATTTTGGAGCAAGGAAAATTGCTGGTAGAAAAAGCCTTGCAAGCTTGGTTGGATAAACAGTCACCGGAAGATTTAAAGGCACAGGATCCTTCCATAACTTTTTTTGATGACGATTGGAACCGCCAGGCGGAACTGCTGAGTTTCGAATTTGATGAGCCGTTTATCGAACCGTCCGATGGTACGGCTCGCATTGTTGTTTTCTTAAAGATTCGTGAGGCCAATGGACGCCAGACCGACGTGCGTTGTGCCTATCAAGTTGTTGTTACCCCTGAGATTGTGATCGCTCGTGATCCAATGTCGTAATTCTTTATCAATGGAGTATAAAATGAAAATCATTAACTCGAACTTTCGAAACAAACCCGGTTTCACCCTGGTTGAATTGCTGGTGGTCATTGCCATCATCGGCATCTTGGTATCGATGCTACTACCCGCCGTTCAAATGGTGCGTGATGCGGCCAACCGCACCACTTCGATGAACAACTTGAGGCAATTGGGATTGGCCGCACATAACGCCCATGACGCCATGATGGTATCCCCACCGATGTATGGAACATTTCCTGCCGCATCCAGCGGAGGTATCTCGGGATCGGTGTTTTACCATTTGCTTCCTTATTTTGAGCAGGACTCACTATACGACTTAGGTCCTGATGCGGCTCGGTCATTGGTTCTGCCCGTATTGCATGCACCGGCTGATCCATCCTATGGAAATGGATTGTATGAATTGAATGAGGCGATTCCCGATTGGGCCGATTCCAACAACCGGATTTGGGGTTTGAGCAGTTACGCTGCCAATTGGCAGTTGTTTGGCGATTTCGGATTTCGATTTGGTGACGTTCACGACGGACAATCAAATACAATTATGTTCAATGAAAAATTTGCCGTTGCCTCCCGCCCCAGTGGAAACCCACTCTATGGCGCCCAATTGTGGGGCTACGGCGTGCTACCACCCACGCTACCTTATGACTACTCAATCGACTTCCCAGCCGATCATCGTTACGCGAATGCCTTTTGGGCTCGCAGCGGTTTTGTCAACCGAGGGGGTGCCGTCCCTTCATCGTGGGCTGGGGATGAACCTTGGCTTTGTCGTTGCATGCTGCGGCCCGAGTTCGGAGTCCCGCACACAGCGGCTCACCCCTTGAAGTCGCACAGTTTTTCGGCCGGTGTGGTTCACATGGCGATGGCAGATGGCTCTATCAGAGCTGCCAAAAATACGGTTACCGACCCCGCATGGTCAGCCGGTGAAACACCCGCTGGCGGTGAACTGCTCAGACCCGACGAGAACTAAAGAGC
>JBGTHU010000778.1:0-4022 GCA_041745975.1 Mariniblastus sp. | reverse complement strand
CAAGGGTAACAAGGACCTCCGTGAGGGAATGGTGGGTGGATTTTCGTTGGGTAGCTATCTGTTGTTGGTCGAGTATACCGGTCGGCTGTTTCGCAATGGCAAGGCCCGCATTAACGACGGTGTGAAAGACGTGTTGGAGCGCTTGGATACGAGTTCGGAGTTTTGGGATGATCGCATCAAGAAGATGCTGAATAGTTCGGATTTGCGAGGGTGTTTTTTTGGTTGTCAGGAGCAATCGCTCGAGCAAGTTGCCGAATATCGTCATAAGCGAACTGCCAATCTCTCACCCAAGCTATCGTCCCGTGTTGCGTAGGCTAGTCTGGCCGATTTAGTGTTACCTTTCGCCCCATCTATCGACCAGTGTAGCGTAGATCAAGCTGACCGATTGGTGTTGCGTGGTCGCTTTGTTTTGCCAGAGAGTGTCAATTGGCAGTGAGCAGCTACTGTCCCGTATCGTCGCTTAAGCCTGTCTGACCCGAGTGGTCAGAGCCGAATTTCTTCTGTTAGCTACCGAGCTGACCTATTGGTCAGAAAATCGAACGTTGTTTGGCAGAGCGTTTGTGCTGAGACCGGCACATTTCGTGTTTGAATAAGAGCTTTCGACTTTGGCAGGATACGACGTGCCCGTTTTCGCTATCTGTTAATATGCCTGTCCTTTTTATTTTCTACTAATATGCCTGTCCTTTTTATTTTTTTATTTTTGGTCAGAAAATCGAACGTTGTTTGGCAGAGCGTTTGTGCTGAGACCGGCACATTTCGTGTTTGAATAAGAGCTTTCGACTTCGGCAGGATGCGACGTGCCCGTTTTCGCGATCTGTTAATATGCCTGTCTTTTTTATTTGTTTTCTTCTCGAGCAGATTGCTAGCCCGATCATGATCAATCGTTCATTTGTCGATTGGGGGGGCAAGCGGACCACTAATCTTGCTCAATGTCCAATAGAGCCATCCCATTCCTACTAAAAATGGAGCAAAGGCCACCAGCAGGAACATGATCAGGGCCAAAATTCCAATCCGAAACTCGTCGAATTGTTCACTCGTGACAATCAGCAGGATTTGCCCTGCAGATTCCCGATTAGAAAAAAAATTGATTGCCCCCCAAACCATCAACCCACAAGCGGCCAATATTTGGGGCAATTCAGTTAGCATCACAGAGATCGGAATGCCAGTGGCTGTCGCTGACGACGGAGTCTTTGAAAGAGCCGTTGGTGGAGCTATTGATGAAGTGGGCCGATCGTCGCGTTTCCCCGAATCGGCTGGTGAAGTCGTCTGTTTTTTACTCATCCTTGTCCTGATGTGATTCAACTAGATAGCCGCAATGCCACCCGACAATCGCAGCAAATGTTATGGTTACGGCAGCAATGATCCATGCTCCCAGTACTGAAGTAAAAAAAGGTAACACGGTACCTGGAATCGTCAATAGCCATCCGCCAAGCAAAGCAATCAGAGCCAATACTAATAGGCTGGTGTAAAGTTGTAGCCATTCCCGCCAATGCTGCTTGGATCGAGAAAATGCATCGACGGCAACGATTTGAAGTGGGTCTTGGTTGTACCAGGCGGCCAATAAAAAAGGTGGCGCCAAAACAAATCGCAGGGGCGTTACCAGCACGTAAAAAAAAGGAATGGGTGAAAGCGGAAGCCCTGCGATAAAGTAACTGAAACCAAACAATAACCACGTGCTTTTCAGCTCGTGCGGCCCTGTGGGAGTCCAGCGTTCAATATGCGTCTCTCCGGTCGCCGTGTGGCGGAAGACAACACCTGCCAAATACCAGAGAACAAGCACCCCTACCAAGTAGACGCCCCCCACCACAAACCATTGAAACGTATTGACGATCCAATCCCGGATCGTGGCTTCACCGGCTTGTTCCAGTTGCAGGTAGGCGTCAGCGGTGTTGTGCATTAGCGCACTGCCCAGTCCAATCGATAAACCAACCGTCAGAACTGGCCATACCACCGTTGTTTGTCTCCCTACTTCAACGGCGGCAACCAAAAAGTCGTTGGACAGCGTCGGCACGAAGGTGTTGGCGCCACCGCCGGCTGATGCTCCCTCGGCCTGTGAACGTGAGGAACCGACGGTTGAATCGGAATCTCCTCCACTCCGCAGTTGATCCCCAGGCGACCCGTTGGCTTCCGACTCATTAGATTCCGACTCATTAGATTCCTTTTCACTCGTTTTCCAGCGAGAGTCCTTTACTTTTTGGGGGGCTGGCTTGCCGCTGACCGACTTGGGAAACCAAGAAGAGTTTTTCTTCTCCTTTTCTCGTAACCGCTGCAACGCTTGCTCGTACCGTTCCTTACGACTCATTTTCGAATCGGAGGATGACTCATGCGCTGAATGATTGACGGGATCGCCCTCGGCAACGGACACCTCATCACTTTCGGATGGTTGCAGCAGCGTTTCGCGGGATTCCCGCTCGGGTAGCGGAAGCAGAGCGATTTCATCTTCATCCTCCCGATCGTCGTCGATTCGATCGATGCTTAGCCTGCTTTCTTTGCGACGGTGACTTCCAAAAGTGGGTTTGGGTTTGGGTTCGGGAATAGGCACTTCCGAAAGGCAATCGGGGCAACGAGTTGTTGGGCAATTTTTGTTGGCTCGGGCAATCAAACGCGTATTGCAAATCGGGCAAGGAAAATGAATCGAATCGGTTGAGCTCATCGAAGTCCCTCGGTTGAAATCCGAAAGCGATTGAAACGCTTTCGATGCTTTTTTGCTAATTTTTTTTGCTGAATTGATCCAAGCCAAGCCGCACAGACTCCCAGGCGATGTTGTTGGAATTATTGTGGTAAACGGTTCAGGTTTGATTGGGGTTTTTGCTGGGCAATTCATCCAATGATTGGCTATTATCAGTCGAACCCCGCTTTTCCATTACCATCCGAATGGGGACCTCACCGAAATCCAGCGAGTCTCTGAGCACGCCCAGCAGATATCGCCGGTAAGAGTTGTCGAAGTTGTCGGGATGATTACATTTCAGCACGATCGTTGGCGGTTGAATGTCAATCTGAGTGGCATAATATATTTTGGGACGACGGCGATTGGAACCCATCGGCGGAGGATGTTTGACCAAAGCCTGTTTAATGATTTGGTTCAATTGTGAGGTGGCGATGCGGGAACGCGATTGCTTGAACAGCATTTGGGCGTGGTTCAGCAACCGTTTGCAATTCTGTCCGGTTTGACCCGTGATAAAAGCGATCGGGGCATTCCAAGAGGAAGGAAAGTTGTCTCGCAAATAATCGGCCCAGCGTTGGGTAGGCATGTGGGGGGCCATCAAGTCCCACTTGTTAACGACAAAAATACATGGCTTGTAATTTCGTTCAATATAATTCACCAACTGGCGGTCGACTTTGCTGATCCGTTTACCGGCGTCAAACATCATCAGTACCACGTCGACATAACGAATGCTCCGATGAGCGCGATGGGTGCCGTAAAAATCGATGTCGGTTCGCACCGACTTCCCTCGCCGCAAGCCAGGAGTGTCGATCCCCAGCATGACTTTACCATCAAGTTCGAATCGAACATCGACACTGTCCCGGGTCGTGCCGGCGACTTCGCTGACGATCATTCGCTCTTCATTAACCAAGGTGTTGATCAACGTGCTTTTACCGACATTGCGGCGACCCACGATAACAAACTTCATCGCAGGTTCGCTGGTTTCCATCGAATCAATTTCGACTTCATCAGGCAGTCGAGCCAGAATTGCATCGATCAGTTCTTGTTTTCGTCGATTATTTTTCGCACTGACGCAGACGACATCCCCCAGTCCCAAACGATAGAAATCGTTAGCAGCCAATTCCCAGTTCTCACCATCGCATTTGTTGGCCACCAACAAAATCTGTTTGTTCAGACCCCGGAGTCGTTGAGCGATCGTTTGATCGAACGGCGTCAATCCTTCCTTGACGTCGACCATAAAGATCAGCAACGAAGCTCCCTGTATCCCGATTTCGATTTGGTTTTCAATTTCTTGATCCAAATCATCCACATCGTTGATACCGATTCCCCCCGTATCGACGATATCGAAATAACGATC
>JBGTHU010000777.1:0-3581 GCA_041745975.1 Mariniblastus sp. | reverse complement strand
GGTTGGACGAGGAACACGATCCGACAATTTAAGCAATCCGCTGCGGATTAACGCTCTCAGTCAACCAAACTGGCATTGAAGCCGTTCAACGGCCCATTTTTTCCCCATCTTTCTAAGCTCTTTTGCTACCTCTCTAGTTTGGCGAGTAATATAAGTTAAGGGTCATTGGATAAATGACCGTTTGGAACTCTTTGCTTTTCGATTCTTCGAGTCAAGTCTTCATTTTTTTATTAAAGCCCAGCGATTTCAGGTTGGATTTGCAGTGGCCCAGGCTATAATAGCGTTTGAATGGTTAGGGAAGCGATGTTAAAACATGAAAAGACCGTCGATGGTCGTCTCATCAACGTCAGCCAAGGTAGATTGGGATCTGAGGTGCTTGGGTTACTGTTCTAGTCCTTCTTGCCCAAGTTTGGTAGTTCGATGTCGCTGGTGCCAGTTATTGCTCCGATCGCGCGTCACTTTAGAAGAACAACTCGTAAAAATGCGATATGAATAGAACTGAATCTTTACGCAATCGGAAACTTCCGGGGTGGCTGCTTAAAATACGTGTACCTCTGCTGGTTACAATCCATGCGATGGTGTTCGCGGGATGCTACGCTTTGGCATTCACAGTGCGGTTCGATGGTTCCATATCTGCCGAAATGCAATCAATTTTTTGGAAGTCAATTCCTGTGATTGTGGCAGTTCAGATTGCGGCTTTTTCCTTAAGTAAGACCTTTCATGGATGGTGGCGGTATGTGACGTTCCGCGACTTGATCGGTTTCGTCAAGCCGTTGACGATCGGCTATTTGGCTGTTTTGGCGATTGATTTGCTGGTGCTTCCCTATCATATTCCGCGGTCAATTCCGTTGATTCAAACGTTACTGGTTGGGTTTACCTTATGTGTGTTGCGGTCGAGCTGGCGAATTCTTTCAGAAATTGTGGCTCTGTTGAAGCCCGATCAAAGTGAAATCCGAGCCCTTTTGATCAGCAATCATCATGAAACTCTGGTAATGGCAAATCAGATCAATTGTCAACAAGGATCAACGACTCGCATTGTTGGGATTTTGACCTTTGAGAAACCATTGGTGGGAAGTCAACGTGCTGGAATTCCGATCGTGGGTATGCCAAAGCAAGCACCCGCATTGGCTCACAAATACGGTGCCACTCAAATCTGGATTGCCGCTGGATCGATTCCGGGGAGTGAGTTAGCCAAACTAAAAGAACGGTATGACGCTGCCGGATTGATCACCAAGGTTTTTCCGATGGCGACCGATCGAAATCTAGGTGGTGGCTTTATTCCATTGCGGGAAATCGAAATCAACGATTTGTTGCGGCGTCCAGAGGTCGAATTGGACACTCAGTCCATTTCCCATGACCTCACCGGTCGCCGTATTTTGGTGACCGGTGCCGGTGGGAGTATCGGGTCGGAACTTTGCCGACAAATCGTCCGGTTCAACCCCGCCGAATTAATTTTACTGGATCATCGCGAGAACAGTGTCTTTCTGATCCATAATGAGCTACAGCGAATCTTGGCCGAATCCAAAGCGCTGCTGAACACAAGACTGATCCCGGCAGTCGGGGATGTTTTGGATCGAGACCGGATGACGCAGGTTTTTCAACATCATACGCCCCAATTAGTTTTTCACGCAGCCGCTCACAAACATGTGGGATTAATGGAAATCAGTTCCGGCGAAGCAATCAAAAACAATATTTTAGGCACTCGGCAAATCGCTGATCTCTCCAACGACTTTGGTGTCGACAAATTTGTGCTGGTGTCAACTGACAAGGCGGTCAATCCGACCAGTGTCATGGGCTGTAGTAAGCAAATTGCTGAGCGATATATCTTGTCACTGGGCAGCCATTCTGAGACTCGTTTTATTGCAGTTCGTTTTGGGAATGTATTGGGCTCCAATGGTAGCGTTGTCCCTATTTTCAAAGAGCAGATCGCTCGCGGTGGTCCGATTACCATCACCGATCCGCGAATGACTCGTTTTTTTATGACCATTCCAGAAGCCACCCAACTGATTCTTCAAGCCGGATCGATGGGGCTGGGAGGCGAAATCTTTGTGCTGGACATGGGGGAGCAAGTCCGCATTGTCGACTTGGCCGAAAAAATGATTGAACTGGCAGGTTTACCCTCCAGTTCTATCGAAATTCGATTCGTGGGAGCCCGACCAGGCGAAAAGCTATACGAAGAACTTTACTTCGACGAAGAAGAATCTATAAAGACCAGCCATCAAAAGATTTTTGCCGCACGCCACCGGACGTTGGATTATGACGAAGTTGTTGATTGTGTGAATCACTTAAGCCAATTCCAATCGGCCCCAGCAGATGAGGTGCGTTGGCTGCTCAAACATTATATTCCCGAATATCAACACAACGGTCAAGCTACACCTCCATTGTCCACGTCTGAAAGCAATCGCTGATTTTGTCTACTTGGATGCAGGCAGCACAGTGTAGAATGAAAGATAATTTCAGGCTGTGATAGGCCCGTAACTTAGTTTCGCTTGATTTCGGTGAGGTCAGCTTCTGTATCTCCATTCAGTGAGATCATCGCTCCGTCAACCGGAACATAACTATCGAAATTAATCAACCGATGGCAAATCGGCTATCAGGCTTAAATACGGACCAATGAAACCGGTGAACCACCAAAAAGAAAACTACAAACACATTCGAATTTATGATTGAGAATCCAACTATTGCGGTTATTGGTCTAGGCTACGTGGGGCTTCCGCTGGCTGTTGAATTTGGAAAATTGATACCGACCATTGGCTTTGATATCAATTCCGATCGGATCGCTGAACTGAGAAACGGTTCCGATTCAACGTTAGAAACCGAACCTGATGAACTCGCCGCCGCCAAACTGTTGACATTCACCAACGAACTGGAGGCTATTCGAGCGGCAAACGTATATATCGTAACCGTCCCGACTCCGATTGATCGTCATAAACGTCCCGATTTGTCGCCGTTGATTTCCGCCAGTAAAATGTTGGGCAATGTTATCGAAAAAGGGGACTTGGTTATCTATGAATCGACCGTCTACCCCGGCGCGACCGAAGAAGATTGTATTCCCATAATCGAAGAAGTTTCTGGTTTGACCTATAATATCGATTTCTTTGCGGGGTATAGCCCGGAAAGAATCAATCCTGGAGACAAGGTGCATCGATTGACCACGATCGTCAAGGTCACTTCGGGATCAACTCCTGATGCTGCAGATTTTGTCGATCAACTGTACCGCATGATCGTCCAAGCAGGTACCCACAAAGCGTCAAGCATTCGCATTGCCGAAGCAGCAAAAGTCATCGAAAATACCCAACGGGATCTCAACATTGCGCTGATCAATGAGCTGGCACTGATATTCAATCGATTGGGAATCGACACTCTGGAAGTATTAGAAGCCGCTGGTACCAAATGGAACTTTCTACCGTTTCGGCCCGGCTTGGTCGGTGGGCATTGCATCGGCGTCGACCCGTATTACTTGACTCATAAATCCCAAGAAGTCGGATACACCCCCGAAGTAATTTTGGCCGGACGGCGAATCAACGACAACATGGGATCCTATGTGGTTGCCCAGGTCGTCAAAAAAATGCTGAAGAAAC
>JBGTHU010000776.1:0-2621 GCA_041745975.1 Mariniblastus sp. | reverse complement strand
ACAGGCCAGCGATGCGGCTCAGGCCGCCGTGACGGTGATCATCACGGAAGAATTGATCTCCGAATTACAAACCGAAATGCTGCAAGCCGCCGAGGATTTGGAATTCGAAAGAGCAGGAATTCTCCGAGACCGAATCGGTCGGCTGCAACAGCATATCGGAGAACCGCTGCACATGGTTGAAAGCAAACAAAAAAAAGTGGTTGAAAAAGGAGGCCGCCGCGGCCGCCAGCGATCATCCAAAGTGCCACGACCTCGCAAAAAGAATTGACTGACACGATGACTAACTCGTCAACCCATCAAACGCTTAAGGTGCCACCATTGTTTTTCTCAATCTCTCGCTGCCTCACCTTCCTATACTTGTCTTTTTTTGGATCAGCCATTTTGATCGCTGACGATACAGAAGACCATCCAGTGTTAACCGCTTCTGACGATCCGACGATGACCATTTTGGTTGGCACCTATACCAACGGGGATAGTCAAGGCGTTTATCGATTGAGTCTGAATTTAGAAACGGGAGAATTGATTCCTCTGGGATTGGTGGCCCAATTGGATCAACCTTCGTTTCTGGCAGCATCAGCCGGTTTGCCAAATCACTTTGTGGCGGTTCATGAAACGGGGCAGTTTAAAGGTCAACCGGGAGGCGGCCTGTCCTTATTGAAATTTAAGGCAACTGATGGAACTGCCACCGTGATTGCGGATCGCGGTACCCTGGGGGGAGCGCCCTGTCACGTCGTGATCAATCCTGCGGGGAGTCGTATCGCAGTCGCCAACTATACCGGTGGCAGCTACATCAGCTATCGATTGATGGATCAACCTGACCCCGTCGGTCACATTCCCAATCACCCGCTGGTTGACGATCATCGGCTCGGCCACGGCAGCCTGTTTCAAAATAAAGGCTCCAGCCACCACCCTCAACGCCAACAAGCACCGCACGGACACTGCGTCCGTTTCCTGCCCGGCAACGATAGCCGAATTGTGGCGGCTGATTTGGGGACGGATGAAGTGCTGGTCTTTCAAGTTGCTGAAACCCAAACTGATCTGGTGTTAGTGAAAATCGGTTCGCTGAGTATGGAACCAGGAAGCGGGCCTCGGCAAATCGATTTCCATCCCAATCGGAAATGGATGTACGTGATCAATGAGCTGAACAATACGATTTCACAACTTACGATCCCCGATGCTGCCGGCGAAATGCAGCAACTGGGGAGTGTGGCGACCTTGCCAGCTGGTTTTAACGATCGAAGTTCGACGGCCCATATTCAAGTCCACCCGACCGGTCGATTTGTTTACGGCAGCAATCGCGGGCATGACAGCATCGCGGTGTTTCAAGTGGATGAAGATTCCGGTCGGTTGACTGAAAGGGGCCATCAAGCGACCGGAGGCAAAGACCCCCGACACTTTTTGATAGAGCCCGGCGGCAAGTTCTTGCTGGTCGCCAACCAGAATTCCGACTCGGTGCGGGTCTTTCAAATCGACTCCGAAACCGGGGATTTAACGCCGACCCCTTTCCAGGCCGAAATTCCCACACCCGTCTGCCTGTTACAACTTAAGTAGTGCCCCGAAAACGGCTTTTGGAAACTGTCCCGGATTATAGCGGAACGGCTCAAGCCCTCCGATGTCACAAAACCGGACGGCTTGCGCCCTCCCGCTACCATCAAACCGCGGAACTTAATTCGGGACGATTCCTTAGCGAGCGAGACAGAAATTCAGCGTTAAAATAAAAACAATTTATTGACCTGTTCCTGCTTTCGCCGACATCTTGGTGGCACTAACCAGCAGCCGCCGACGGACGAACTCAAGGAATTAGGCTTCGTCAATTTCATTTTGCAGCAGCTGACAGATCGAAAATCCCAGCAAATCATCTCGCTGGCGAAAGCAATCGCGCAATTGGATTAGCTCATCCCGCGTTTGTGCAAGTTCGGTTATTGCCGGGGCAATACCCAATGGGATTCGCTGTCCAAGTATTCGCTGGGCGAAGACTTCGATCGCTGCTTCGCGGCGATCCAGTCTGACCAAAAAATCGATCAAAACTTCATCGGCCACTTGCTGCTGATTTTCGTCCGGATACCCTTGTTGGCTTTTTTCGCTCATCCGCTGGATTGCCAGATCGACTTCGGTTCCCAAGAGTGCCTGGAAAAAAAACCGATGGTCTTTGAACGTGTTTTCAAACGGAGGAGAACTGGGGTATTGGAGATCGTTGGGTAATAACAGGCCGTAACGGCAGAGCAACAATGCGTGCTGCCAATCGGATGGCTGTTGGCAGAGTCTGGCGATTCGCACCACTGATGCCAGATGAGTCGCATCGATAAACAGCCCACACTCGCCGCTGGATTCCCATTGTTCCAGCAGCGAAGGCAACCCCTGAGGTGCAACCGCTTGGATATTTTGGCAAAGCTCTTGGTATAACCGATTGAGCAACAGCGACGCCATTTCCGCTTGAATCCAACGGTCGAATCGAGCGGCCTGAGTATCGAAGGTTGTGATTCCGTCACAAGTGCCGTATTTATCCAGCAGCCAACGATAACCCAACACCGGATCGACGCCTTCAGCCAATGCTACATGGATGACAAAATCAATATTTACAGGATCGACCTCAATCTGCCGTAAGGATTCGATGACCGGCC
>JBGTHU010000775.1:0-3322 GCA_041745975.1 Mariniblastus sp. | reverse complement strand
CGGCTGGGTTTCTGGATCAAACTCGACGAGGCCTACGTCACCTACCATCAGAGCTACGTAGAAAGCGTCTGGTGGTCGCTCAAAAACCTGTTCGATCGCGGGCTGCTGTATCAGGGACACAAAATCGTCTGGTGGTGGGCCCAGGGTGGCACCGCTCTCAGCAGCGGCGAAGTCGGCCAAGGCTACCGCACGGTGATGGATCCCAGCGTTTTTGTCCCTTTCTCCCTATTGGAACGGCCCCAGACTAGCTTGCTGGTGTGGACAACCACCCCCTGGACTCTGCCCAACAACCAATTCGCGGCTGTCAACGAATCGATTGAGTACGCCACTGTCTACGATGCGGAACTCGATCAATATTTGATTTTGGCGAAGGATTTGGTGGAAACGTTATCCCAAAAAGTCAAACGGGAACTACCAATCCAATCCACCGAAATGGGATCCGCCTTGGTCGGATTACGCTACCGCCCTCCGTTTGACTTCTTTTACAAAGACTTGGCCGACAAGACCGGAACACTGAACTCCGGTGAGCAACAACAGCTGTATTGGCGAATTGTTGCAGCCAATTTTGTCACCACCGATAGTGGCACCGGAGCGGTACATGAAGCCCCCGCTTTTGGGGAGGTCGACTACGAATTGTTGCTGGAGGAACAACAGCGCTTCGTCGAAGGGGAAGGCCCTGAGTTGATCTGCGGCATCGCCCCCAATGGGCGGTTTACCGACGCCGTCCCCGATTTTGCGGGCATGTGGGTCAAGGATGCAGATAAAGCCATTATCCGCCAGCTTCGTGAAAAAGGGCAACTGTTCCATCAAGAACAGTATCAGCACGAATACCCGTTTTGCTGGCGAGCCGACAAAGACCCTTTAATCCAGTACCCGCGAAAGAGCTGGTTCATTCGCACCAGTCAATTCAAGGAACAGATGCTGGCCAATAATCGCCAAATCAACTGGCTTCCCGAGCATATCAAAAGCGGTCGCTTCGGTAACTTCTTGGAAACCAACGTCGATTGGGCCCTCTCTCGAGAACGCTATTGGGGGACGCCCCTCCCAATTTGGGTTTGTGAACAGTCAGGAGAATCGGAAGCGATCGCGAGTTATGACGAATTGCTACAGAAACCTGGCGTATCAGGTACGGAGGTTTGGGATCAAGCCAAGGCCGACGATCCGGAACTCTGTGATGACTTGCGAGTCCATAAGCCTTACATCGATCACGTGAGCTACGATTCCCCCTTCGCCACCGGGGCGCGGATGAAACGTGTCACCGAGGTGATCGATTGCTGGTACGACAGCGGTGCCATGCCTTTCGCTCAATGGGGTTATCCTCATCAGGGACACCAACAGTTTGCCGAACAGTTCCCCGCCGATTTCATCAGCGAGGCGATCGATCAAACACGGGGTTGGTTCTACAGCCAACTGGCGATCAGCACGTTACTGTTTGGCTCTGATCTCCCCACTGCGGACTCCACTGCGGACTCCGCTGCTGACTCCGCTGACAGCGCCGACAAGCCCTATCCCCATCCTTTCAAGACCTGCATTGTGTTGGGGTTGATGTTGGCCGAATGGTACGAGAGCAAGGATGGAAAATCGACTTCCTCCGGGCAAGCTTGCTTGACGGAAGAGCAAGCCCGAGATGAATTTGGCGAAGGGAACTATAGTTCCCGTGTCGGCAAAATGTCCAAGCAGTTGAAAAATTATCGCAGTCCGCAAGAGATTTTTGATAGCTACGGCGCTGACGCCTTGCGCTGGTACTTTTACGCCAACCAACCTCCTTGGAGCTCGATCATTTATTCCGATCGAGCCATTCGCGAGAGTATCCCCGAATTTTTACTGCGACTTTGGAACGTTTACAGTTTCTTTGTGCTGTACGCCAACATCGATCAGTTTGCACCTCATTTGAAACAACCCGGGGAATTATCGCCCATCGACCTCAGCAGTGGAGTCGGATTTCGGCCTCCTGCCGATCGCGGTGAGCTTGATCGCTGGATCCTCAGCGAACTCAATCAAACGATTCACGATGTAACCGATGCCATGGATCGATACGATAGCTTTGCCGCCTGCGGCAAGCTATCGGCTTTTGTCGACGGGTTGAGTAATTGGTATGTCCGCCGCAGTCGAGATCGATTTTGGGCCAAGGATCGCCAGGCACCGGAAAAATTGGACGCTTATTGGACTTTGTACGAATGCCTGTTGACGACTTCGAAACTCGTCGCTCCCTTCGTGCCGTTTATCAGCGAATCGATTTGGCAAAACTTAAGTAGCACCCACGCTGATACAGCCCCCCCAAGCGTTCACCTGTGTGATTATCCCCCATCCGTTCCTGATCGGATCGATACCACACTAATGCGACAGATGAGCCTGCTGCGAGAAATTGCCTCGTTGGGATTGTCCGCCCGTGCCTCGGCCAAGCTTAAAGTCCGGCAACCGTTGTCGGGCGTCACGGTGATTTTAGGGAACGATCGAGATCGAGATTGGTTGACGGCTCACGATGAATTGCTAAAAACCGAACTGAATGTTTTGGCAGTCGACTACACAACCGATGCGGGAAAATTCGTGTCTTATCAAATCGTTCCCAACTTCAAACGGTTGGGCCCACGTGTGGGTAAGCTGATGCCCCAAGTCAAGCAAGCCATCAACAACTTGGATGGGGCAACGGTGTTAACGCAATTGAATGCCTCAGGCCATTACCCTCTAGTAGTTGCCAATCAAACAATTGATTTGAACCAAGAAGATATCGAAGTCCGTCTGCAAGCCAATTCCGGTTGGGCAGCCGCTCAAGGTGTCACCGCCGTCGTCGTGTTGGCCACTGAGTTGACCCCCGGATTGATTCGAGCCGGTTTGACGCGGGAGCTGAATCGCTTGATTCAAGATCGCCGCAAAGAACTCGATCTGAATCGGGCCGACCGCATCAAGTTGTGGCTGATGACCGAATCAGCCGAATTGATTCGAGCCGTGGAGGAGAATCTAGATTACTTGAAGGGTGAAACGTTAGCGGTGGCGATTGAAATGCAGCCCCCTGTGGACTCGCAGATCGCTGCATTGAAAGTTGACATCAATGGCCAATCGATCGAAATTTTTATCCAAGTCGATTCCTAAATCCGCCAGCGACAATGCGCTGGCTGTCGGCGATTTGCCCGCGACGCAGAGGACGTGCCCCCTTTTTCAAATAGCCTTTAGAATTAATGTATTCGCAAAGTTAAACTTTGAAAGATTTCCATGAGCTTGCGGATTAGTGTATTCATTTCCGGCGGTGGCACCACGCTGAAGAACTTAATCGATCATCAGCAGCGCCATCAACTTAACGCCGAAATAGTGCAAGTTATCTCCA
>JBGTHU010000774.1:0-3047 GCA_041745975.1 Mariniblastus sp. | reverse complement strand
ATATGAGCCATCGATATCATACCGAACAGGGCCAACAGAAAAAACCTTTCGGGTTTCCAAACAGTATCAGATCTCGTTTCGACAGGGATTCGCAGCAAACCCCAGGGCACCGCCGCCGATGAATGGATTGGCTGGCAAAGCGTCAACAACGGGCGCGTCGGCTTGAATTGTCGCATCGCGTCGATCATTTCTCTCAGACGCCTACCGGTTCCATTCCGTAACTTGACAATGTCTTTCGCAAGGCAACCCACTGCGATTCGTCTAAGGGGCACATGGGCAACCGCAACTCTCCTGTGTCGCGGCCCAATTCTTGCATAGCCGCTTTGACAGGGATCGGATTGGTCGCAATACTCAACAGATCTCGGCAGAGTGGAAATAATTTACGATGCCATTCGATGGAACGTTGTGTGTCGCCATTGCGAAACGCATTGACCAAAGCCAACATATCATGAGGCACCAAGTTCCCTACCACCGAAACCACCCCTTCTCCGCCTATGGACAGGATGGGTAACGTCAAACTGTCATCGCCACTGAGAACTGTCAAATTGGTCAGCGATAATATTTGAGAGGCTTGATCCAGCGACCCGGTTGCTTCTTTGACCATCGTAATGTTATCGAATTCAGCTAATCGAGCGATTGTCTCAGGGGCAATATTTTGTCCCGTCCGGCCGGGGATATTGTAAATGCAAATTGGTATCTCGATCGCTTCCGAGATCGCTTTGTAATGTTGATAAAACCCTTCCTGAGTCGGCTTGTTATAATAAGGAGCCACTTGCAACGTCGCATCGGCTCCCTCCTTGGCAGCCCACTCGGTCAGACTGATCGCTTCGGAGGTCGCATTGGACCCCGTGCCTGCCATGACTTTGATTCGTCCAGCGACGATTTGAATCGTTTCCGAAATCAAGCGTTCGTGCTCCGGATGAGAAAGGGTCGGCGATTCGCCAGTCGTCCCGCAGGGAACCAAACACTGAGTGCCGGCTTCGACTTGAAACTCGATTTGCTGCCGCAAGGTGTCGAGATCCAATTTGCCGTCCCGAAAGGGGGTGACAATAGCGACGGACAGACCAGCGAAATTAGATCCTTTTCGGGGCATCGGAAGATTCTCCTTGAATTTATGTTTGAGATGTCTGATTTTTTACACTGAACTCTGTTTTTCAAAGACCTCGAATTAGAGTTTCAATAATCCTAATCATACGGACTCTGCTCAAATTGAACACCGGTAAACTGCGAATTTTTCTTGGTATTGTCATTTTCACTATGATCCATTCAAAGCAAGATAGTCGACTTTTGTTCCGCAAAAGTAACGATTAGGGACGCGGTCTTGGCGCGTGATCTTCCATTCTTTGCAGTTCGACTTCGGCGGCAATGAACCCAAACGCGGCTCGGCTTTTTCCGCTCACCACTTCCTCAAATATCTCGCGCGCTTGCTGCTTATCCCCTTGCAATAAATACCAATGTCCGACACCGAATCCGTTGGTAGCAAGTTCGATGTCCCGCTGAGCGTCGCCGGCCAAATCCGCAATTTTATCACCGTCGTGATGATCCTGGCGTGGCAATAAGTCCGCGGGTTGCAAAACACCTTGATACATTAGCAGTCGTCGATGATAAGCGTGATTTTCCAGAATTTTCATTTCCGGTGTAATCTGGGCGATGAGTGCCTCGGCCTGTTCCCGACGCTCCAAGCGACACAAGGTCATGTACTGCCAGTCGAGAGTCGCCACCCGCATGTCATCATTGGCCGAGGCAGCCAGACAGCGCTCGTATGCCACCAGCGCGCCTTCAAAATCCCCTTTAAGGAATTGGGCCAATCCCAAGTGGTACCAAATGTTTGTGTGCAGCGTGCTTGAGGGAACACCCGCCGCATTCGGTTGACCGTCCGGTTCGATCTGATCCTCGCTGCCGACGATCAACCGCGTCGCCAACTCCAGATCCTTGACCGCGTTATCGAACTTTCGTAGGGTAATCCAGCGGTGTCCGCGATGTCTCAAAAATCGAGCATCCGTTGGGAACCGCTCTACTCCCCGGGAAAACGTCTTGATGGATTCTTCGAAAAGGCCCAAATAAGCCTGGCGACGGCCCACCCAAATCAACTTATCAGGGTTGTAGGGATCCGATTCCAATTCGGCGATCGCCGCCTTCAATTGTATTTCCATCGGAGTCGCTGGCTCCTGTGCCATTGCCGATAGAGTACTGAAAAAAAAGCACAGACATAACACGCGGGCAGAAAAGCACCTTGAAAACAACATCGCGCGCCCCGGTTCTCTAAATATAGAAACGTTCATGATCACCTTCGTCTATCGTGGCTCAACAGTCCGCCTGGCAAACAGCACCGCTTGTTTGGGCTCGTCACGAATTCAAAACGGATTGCCCCTGTTGGCGAACCTGCCCCGAGCCCCTTACAAAGACGCACTTAAAAGGGGACGTTATCGAAACAACAGTTTTTGAAACATCACGCATTCAGTCTGCTCTGAAGAGTTCAACATAACAGCATCGACAGAGCCTTTGCAAGGGGTGAGTAAAAGTGAATTTAGCGGTTAAGTTAATCTTACCAAGATGTTCAAAAAATCAAAAGCATAATAATAACCGTTTCGACATCAGCGTGGGCTACCAATTTTTTGCGTGGCAAAGCGGGGCCATTGATCAGTGGAGGATCTGTCCTTGATCGGTTCAGCTAATTTTCGGCTTGAAACTTGGTCGAGTCCGTCGTGAACCCCCGACTTAGCCGAGCCACTTCGCCAATCCTGGAGAGCTTTGAATCATCGCATCAACCCGAAGTGAAACTTCGGCGTCTTCGATCAGCGGCGGCGCCATGTGGGGTTTAATCCGAGCGTCAATGACAAGACTCCCGCGACATCCCCAATGCTTGAACTGGACGTCTTCACCGATTCCACCGATATCAGCAGCTGGGTTACTGCGTGTGAATACAACCCACAAAAAATTATTCAAAGTGCGGCTGACAAATTCGCTGTCATCAACCAACACAATCAACGGAAATCCGGCAACTGCATCGTCCGGAAAAAAATGACAGAAACGAGTCAATTGATCAT
>JBGTHU010000773.1:0-6023 GCA_041745975.1 Mariniblastus sp. | reverse complement strand
AAAAGTATTTTATTCCCTCGCCGTTGAGCCCCGCGTTATTTTTTCTCACGGGGATAAACCGAGAGGTGGATTGGAGCTGACGTCACGTTTTGCTAAGTTTTTACGAGGGGGTCTAAGATGACGACTATCCAAGATGACAATCGGTTTTCCTGGGTCAATCCCCCGCCGGGCTGTGCAGATCGCATGTTGGCATTGACTTCGGAGCTAATTTGGGTCGTCTCGATCACGGATCTCAAGGTAATGTATGCCAACCCCGCCGCGCTGAAACTGTTCCTCTGGCTGGATCAAGGGTTGGATCAATCAAGTCAACAGGCGATTCCGAATGAACGGACCAATGCCCACTCAATTGATGCCCACTCAATTAATTGGCTGCAGCATGTGCCGGAGTCATCGCGGGATGAATTGATCGAGTCGTTAAAGGACATTCGGCATTTGAAAAGTTTCGATGCCGAATTTTTGCTTGATCGACCTCTGACCGGTCCTGTTTCTTTGCGGGCCAAGTTTTATTGGTTAGGGGATGCTGCCGACGAATCGGCTCAAGACTGGATCGGTGTGGCCGCTCGGGATTTGACGCGCCGACTCGATACCGAACGGCGATTATTGGAGTCACAAGCGTTTTATCAT
This sequence comes from Mariniblastus sp., assembly GCA_041745975.1. Lineage (GTDB taxonomy): Bacteria > Planctomycetota > Planctomycetia > Pirellulales > Pirellulaceae > Mariniblastus. Next base: position 5,399 of record JBGTHU010000773.1, on the reverse strand, counting down.
TCGCTGGTCGAGAGTCTGCCGATCAGTGTTTTCCGCAAAGATATTCAGGGCCGAATCGTCTTTTGCAACCAGCGGTATTGTGATGGATTGGGAATTCCGTTGGAAGCACTAATTGGTAAAACCGATTTCGATCTATTTCCTGAGATGGCCGAAAAATACCGACGAGACGATGCTTGGGTTTTACAGACGGGGCAAACGTTCCACGACATTGAAAGCCATCCCGTTTCCGCTGACGAAACGATGTACGTGGAAGTACTGAAAGCCCCTGTAGTTGATCCTTCAGGTCAAAGAATCGGAATCCAAGGGATGTTCTGGGACGTGACCGCTCGCCGGAAAGCAGAACAGGCTCTGTTACAAGCCAAGGAAATGGCGGAAATGGCCAGCAAAGCCAAAACTGACTTCTTAGCCAATGTCAGCCACGAAATCCGCACTCCCATGAATGGTATCATTGGCTTGACGGAACTGCTGCATGAAACTGCCTGTGACAAAGAACAGCGGGAGTACCTCAGCCTGATTCAGTCTTCGGCTGAGTCGTTGTTGACGCTGATCAACGACATCCTTGATTTCTCCAAAATTGAAGCGGGCAAGTTCCATTTTGAAAGTAAGCGATTCAACTTGCGAGAATCTTTGGCCATCACCATGCGTTCGCTATCCGTGAGGGTTCACGATTTGCCCGTCGAATTGATTTTGGCCGTTGACCCGAGTGTGCCAGATCACGTCGTTGGTGATTTGGATCGAATTCGGCAAATCGTGGTCAATTTGGTTGGCAACGCTATCAAATTCACTGACAGCGGATTTGTGGAGTTGAGGGTTTTTGCACAACCGCATCCGGTTGATCAGGTTTTACTCCGGTTTGAGGTCGAGGATTCGGGGATTGGAGTACCGGCCAACAAAATGGAACTGATATTCAACGAATTTGAGCAAGCGGATAACTCGACGACCCGCCAATATGGAGGGACAGGTTTGGGATTAGCGATTTCGCGGCGTCTGGCACAATTGATGGGTGGCGATTTGGTCGCCACCAGTACCGAAGGAGTCGGCAGCAATTTTTCGTTGCTGATCCCCGTGCACGGCGAACCGCGAACAACGCTGCAGAAACTTTCAGGAAAAACTGCGGTGTTGGCAATCACGCACGTCCGACAACAGGCTGCCATTTCAGCCATTCTTTCAACGGCAGGCATGGAAACGAGAGCGGTCGAAAATTTTGACGATCTTTTGCAACTTCTTTTGCATCAACCGCAATCTGGCCGAGTGCTGCCAGAGCTTTTGATTGTAGATTGGGAGCTTGAAAATCACCACTGGCGACAACTTGCTGACGCTACCGGTAATGCCATCGCTAACTCGCAAACAAAAATTCAGCCCCTGGTTATTAAGTTGATTAAGACCGTCGATCATCATTCTAAAAACCAGCAAGGCGAACTCCAAATCGATGAAATTTTGACCAAGCCGGTCAATGAATATGAATTGTTGACTTTGATCGAACGGTCCATTTTTTGCAATCAAGAGGACGAATCAAGCATCGAAACTCCACATCCAGCAAACCGGAGCCAGCCTGCGGCGTTGCACGTTTTATTGGTCGAAGACAACCCGATCAACCAAAAACTGACTTGCCGTTTGCTGGAAAAAAAAGGGCATCAAGTCGATTTGGCCATGGATGGCCGTCAGGCCGTGGATAGGATTCAACAACGCGATTATCATGTCGTGTTGATGGATGTCCAAATGCCAAACATGGACGGCTATCAGGCGACAGCCGAAATTCGCATGTTGCCATCGCAAACGGCCAACCCGGTGCCGATTATTGCACTGACCGCCCATGCCAGTGCCGAAGATCGACAACGCTGCCTCAAAGCAGGAATGGACGAATATTTGTCCAAACCAATTCGTCCCCAATTACTATTTGAAGCGATCGAACGGTTGACCGGAAGACCGTCAACCGTGCAAGCTGTCGAGGCAGGAAATGATCCCCAATTGAAGCCGCAAAATAAAGCGATTGATTGGGCGCAAGCATTTCAAACTGTCGGTGGCGATCAAGATCTCTTAAAAGAATTGATTGAGGTGTTCTTAAGTGATCAATTAAAAATGTTAAAGGATCTGGATCTTGCTCTGCAGAAACAAGATCGTCGCGAATTGCGGTTGAAGGCACATGGTCTAAAAGGGGCCTTGAATCATTTAGGTTGTCGACTAGCTGCCTTCCAAGCATCCCAATTGGAAGAAATAGCTCGTGATGCGGAGCAAGCGATTGAAAACGATGCCTTGACGGTGTTCGCCAAATTAAAAAATGAAATCGAAGCGGTGAAGCTGGAGATGCAGCCGTTCGTCCATCGCGGATAAGCGATATTTTCCAATGGCAGACACTCTCAGGGCATCTTCATCAACCAGTGATCTAAACTTGAAAACCAAGGAGGCTGACCCCCTCAGGGAAAAAGCCTCATCAAATCAGTGACAATCTGCAGCATCCTTGGTGCTGCAATTTGAGCCGCATCGATAACCTCTTGACCCGAAGTCGCTGCCAAAATATCGGGGTTGGCTGTGTTGGCGACAATCGACAAGCCCAACACCCGCATACCATAATTTGATGCTACCGCGACTTCGGGAACTGTTGACATCCCCACGACGTCGGCACCAATTGTTCGAAGAAAGCGATACTCAGCCCGTGTTTCATAGTTGGGGCCCAACACCCCCGCGTAGACCCCGCGATGTACCTGAAACCCATGCCTGCGACCACTGGCAATAGCCGCATCGATATAATCAGCATCGTATCGGTCGCTCCGAAACAACGGCCTTGGGAATGAAGTCATGGTGGTTTGATCCATACCGGATAGATCAGGCGATCCCAAGCAAGAATTGATGACCTCCGATCCGGCAGCGTGGAAAATCGACGACGAACGCAGCATCAGATCGAGGTGACTATCGATCGCCATGATTTGACCGCCAGTATATCGAGGATTGATCCCTCCCGAGGCGTTACTGACGATCAAACCTTTGATTCCCAGACAATTCATCACATGGATCGGCAAGGTAGCGATATCAAAATCGTATCCTTCATACAAGTGAAAACGGCCTTGCATCGCCACAACCGGGCGATCAGCCAATCTCCCGCAGATCCACACCCCTCGATGGCCTAGTGCCGTGCTAATGGGGAATCCTGGGATTGATCCGTAATCGATTGCCTGTTCGACTTCAATCTGCTGAGCCACTTGATCAGCTCCCGTCCCCAAGATAATCGCATATTGGGGACGCTGATCCCAGCGGCCGCAGATATAATCGGCCGCTCGTTGAGCGACCACTCGTTGAGCGACCGCTTGTTGTTGCAAGGTGGGCTTCTTTGAAATGGAAGACGTCATCTGATTTCGCGGCTCATTTCATCTGAATTCGAGTTTCAAGTATCAACGAGGTTCTTCCGCCAAAATTCCAGCTACCAAAGCGGACAGTTTGGGTTCGGCGGCATTGGCGATTCTAACAATTTCATTGGGATCGGCGGCCTTCAGGCAGTCGGGAAAGCACAGGTCAGTGACGACGGAAAACCCGACCACCCGCATCCCTGCATGGACAGCGACGATGACCTCGGGAACAGTCGACATGCCGACGACATCTGCACCGATCATTCGCAAGAATCGGTACTCGGCGCGCGTCTCCAGGTTCGGGCCTGTCACCGCCACAAAGACACCGCGATGGGCCACGATATCTTGCCGTCGTGCGACGGCCAACGCCCGATCAATCAAATCGAACGAATACGGTTCGCTCATATCGGGAAAACGAGGCCCCAATCGGTCATCATTGATACCAATTAATGGATTGTTGCCCAATAAATTAATATGGTCATCGATCAACATAATTTCGCCCGTTTGGTAGTAAGGGTTCAATCCGCCGCAGGCATTGGAAACCACCAACAAATTCGCCCCCAGCGCTTTCATCACTCGCACGGGCAGCGTGATCAGGTTCAACGGATACCCCTCGTACATGTGTAATCGTCCTTCCATTGCCATCACTGGCAAACCATCCAACGTACCGCACACCAATCGCCCCTTGTGAGACAAAGCAGTAGATTGTGGGAAATGAGGGATAGCTGCGTAATCGATCGAAGCGGAAACATCAATTTTCTGTACCAGAGGTCCTAGTCCCGTACCCAAGATGATTCCAGCATGGGGAGTCTGATCCCACTGAGTGCGAATGTATTGAACCGCTTCTTGAATTTTTTCGTAGAGTTCGAGCATTGAAAATCCCTGATAATTTTGTCAAAATAAGTGATGGCAAAAAATGATAACATAAACCAGTTAATCGATCTGGCAAACGAGCAGATAAATAAGCGATTAAGCGTAATGTCTGTAGCCAGGTCGCTCAAGGGGTTCGGTACCTAGAAATAATGAATAACCAACATAATCTAACTGACGATTCGCTGTGCTCGATATTGCGCCATTTGCCGATTGAGAAATTTTCCGACGCTGCAGCGGGCATCAATTTAACAGGTACTGACTTCGCCGGTGACGCCTCTTCTTTCAGCTTGGACCGCTTGCTCAGCGAATCGCTTGGTAGTCCAATCGAGTTTCCAACCTTAGACCAAGCTGTGTTTTTGGGGGATCGTGTTGCTATTTCGCTGCAATCAGGGCTTCCCGACGCTCGCTTGCTGCTTAATTCATTGCTGAATTGGTTGCGGAAACACGGAATTGAAAACGAGAACACCGTGGTCGTGGTCTCATCGACACTAGCCCGTGAATTTGAATTTACGGATGAAGAGATCAATCTTGCGGTCGACCCGGATGCCAAGGAATTGCCACCTGTTCATCGCCGACAATTTTTGGGGCATCAAGTCAACTTTCAAATTCACAACGCATACAACCAAGCAGGGGTTTCCTATATCGCGGCCAATGAAGCCGGTGACCCGATCTACATCAATCGCCAATTGGTCGACGCCGACGTGATTATACCCGTCGGATTTCATAGCGCCGGTGATGTTGCCAATCAGCACGATTGTATCTACCCTGAATTCAGCCTGCAGGATGTGCAACAGCGACTGCGAGGCCACCATGAGACGTCTAAAAAACAATTGGCCGAAGTTCAATTGGCCAATGAGACACTCGGTTCTTTTTTTGTGATCCAAGTCGCCAGTCGGCCAGGTAATCAAATCGATCAAATTTTCTATGGAGCTCGGGAAGCCGTCGTTCGGAGAGCGATCGAGGCAACCAATCAATTGTGGGAATTTACCGGACCGTTCGATCGACAAGTACCACTGGTCACAATCGAAACAATTGAAACCGCCCCAACATGGGATGATTTTATCGAAGCGGTGATCTTGGCCGATCGAATTGCGGCTGGATGTGCACCGATCGTCGTATGGTCGGAACTAAATGAACTGCCTCGCAAGGCAATTCGACAAACGTTTTCCATTCAATTTGAAAATC
>JBGTHU010000772.1:0-2811 GCA_041745975.1 Mariniblastus sp. | reverse complement strand
AACTGTCTCGTAGCAATTGCAAACTTTTGGGAATGGCGGTTTGATAGTCTTCCTTCCCTTCAAACTCCAACGAAACGTATCCGCGAAAATCGACTTCTTGCAAGATCTTAGCAACCAGATCGTAGTCAATTTCAAAATCGTACCACTTCCCTCCACCGTAGTAAGTCTTGGCTTGGACAAAAACAGTTTCGGGGGCCATCAAGCGGTATTGCGGTTCGTGGCGCTCAAAGAAGTTGCCGGTATCCAGTAAAGCCTTCAACCATGGACTTTTGATCGCGTCGAGTATCCGCATGACACCTTCGGCGGTTCGTCCCAGTCCCCAGTGGTTTTCCAATCCCAAGATGACACCGCATTTCTCCGCCACGGGGAGAATTTTTTCAATGCTGTCAATCACCCAGGCAAAGCCGTCTTCATCAGTGTAGCCCTGCAGGCGTTCTTCGATTCCTTTATTGGCCATCAAATCGTCGAAGTTTTTGATGGTACCCCACCGCCCGGTGTTAATACGAATGATCGGTATGCCCAGTTTGTAAGCCATTTCGACAAATCCAATCGTATCGTCAATGTTTTTTTGGCGAAACTCGGGATCGGGAGAGACGAAGCTTTGATGAGTTGAGATACTGACCAAATCCAAACCGTTGATGAAGGCCTGCCGTTTGAGTTGTTGCAAAAATCCATCGGATGTATCTTCCATTTGGACTCGCAATAATTCCACGCCATCAAACCCCCACTTGGCCGCCAGATCAATGCACTCGGGCATTGACAATTTGAACTCCTCCTGATAACGCCAGAACGAATAGGTCGACACGGCGATCCGATTGGGAACAAAGTCAGTTCGCTGTGATGTGGTCGATTCGCCGACACCAGTCGATAACAAGGTGCTCGATGTGCTCGAAGTACCCGATTGGGAAACATCATTGGTGTTGGGAACCTCAAGCAATTGTCCCGAATTTGGCAACCGCAATCCCGAATGGCATGCCGCAGCGGCCAATCCTGCTAAACCGGCTGAATTGGCCAACATTTGTCGTCGATCGATAGTTTTTTTCATTTTGAGAGTCTCGGCTAAAAACGTTAAATTGGAATTGCTGGAATCTTCAGATGGGAAAAACTACAGTTTAGGTTCAATTTTTGCTTTCGACAATCGGGCGATGTTTTGGTTTTCTGGCTTGAACAGGAATCCCGGTGGTTATCAGATTTAGCAGCATATGAAAAAAAGAGGTAAATAGAAAGCAACAGCTCATGAATGCGAAGGGAGGTCGAAACTCCCGGCGAAACAAGAAGCAAGACCCTTTCACCGTCTACCATTCGCGAAAAATTGTCTCGGCGGGAGCCACGACATCCTCACAACTTCTGCCAATTTGGAAAGGCGTTAAAGATGCGTGAACGGTTGGTTCATTTTTTTCCGATCACTGCCGTTCTTTAAAAACCAATCTTCGTGGGCAAGTTTACCGGTTAGATAAACTGAGGCTGTCAGAAAACACGTAATGATCGGGAGGAAGATAGCGACGCTACCGAATGTGTGAATGGTTTTTTCTATTTTTTCGATTTTAAGGTAGCGGACATTACGAACCGACCACATGATCTGACGATTAGGAATAGCAGCGTTGTGGCGATTCCACAGATAGCAATGCCTGGATCGGGCTGTCAGTTCCAGCGAACCCAATCGCCTCAATCAATCAAAGTTCATCCCAGCCTCTGTTACGCTGGTGTCGGTAATCATTCAAGGAGTAAAAAATGAAACTCTTCAAGCCTACTTGGCTGGCAGCCGCTGCCATTATATCGTGGGCAGCGCCAGTCCACGCTCAATACGACTGGAATCAATCAGGCGAAATTGGATCGTATCAAACGATATTGGCGAAAGGTGGCATGGGCGGTATGGCCGGCGTGGGTGCAACGGATCAGCCCGGTAACCCAATGCCATACGATCAAGCTGTCGGTCAACCGGCATCATACCCCCCTGCGGTGAACGCGGCTGCAGGTTGTGCTGGTGGGGGATATGATGGTGCATGGAATGCACAACCGACCTACTCCGGACAAAGAGGGGCGGGCCATGCAGCTCAACCTCATCAAGGGTTTTATCAACCTGGAATTGGCAACAATCCATGGTTGGATCCATCGCAATGTGGTTCCGGAATTAGTGGAGCTGGATTAGCCATTGCAGGTGGCCAATCAGCCAACTGGGTGCTGGGAACACGCGCCTTGTTTTTCACCCGCAGTGATGAATCTGGCGTGCCACTGACGCGAAATGACCTGGGGGATATTCTTTGGTCAAACAACAATTCATACGGAACAATGCCGGGTGGCGAGGTATCTCTGACTCGCCGTTCTTGCAGCAACCGAGGTTTGGAATTTCGGTATTGGGGGCTATTCCCCAGCTCTCGCGAATCCTTCATTTTTCCTCCGATGCTGGACACCTATTTGACAGGCTTCAATGATTATGAAATCGCTCCAGGTGCGGTCAACTTGGCTGACGTATACAATAACGCCGATTCGAACTCTATCTCGCGCCGAAATCGCATCCATAATGCCGAAGTTAACTTCCTGCGAAATGTGGGTGTTTTTGAGAGCCCACGCGGGCGCTCCTCAAGCTATGAATGGCTGGCCGGGTTTCGTTGGTTTCAGTTTGATGAAGATTTCGGTTTCACAGCCATGAGTGCTGCCCTCGCTCCAATGCAAGTCGACTATGATTTGGCGACGCGTAACACTTTACTGGGTTTCCAGTTGGGAGGACGGAACGAAATTTGCTTGACGGAGCGATTTAGCTTGATTGGCGGCACGCGTATTGGGATTTTTAATAATCGAGTCGAAGCTCGT
>JBGTHU010000771.1:0-4654 GCA_041745975.1 Mariniblastus sp. | reverse complement strand
GATGATCCTCATTTAATTGTGGCCGTTCACTATTACGATCCGTTCCAGTTTACCCATCAAGGGGCCAGTTGGGTCGATCCCTCGCCGCCGTTGGGCCGCACCTGGAATGGGAATCGCCGAAGCTTCCACAGTAAATGGCAGAATTGGTCTTGGGAGATTCAAACCGACTCAGGCGCGGGAGCGGATGATCAAGTGATGCAGATCACCCCCCAAAAAGGCTGGGCCGGTTTGAAGCTGCATCATCCCCGAGGGATCGATGACGCGAAACGATTGCGAGTGAACATCGAACGAGGCAAGCAATTGAAAGTTGCCGTATTCAGTGGCGAAAAAGAAAAATCGGAAATCGTAGATTTTGAAACCATTCCGGGCCAATTTACCCTGGAGCTTGAAGATGATTTTGGGCCGGTGACGGATGTATTGATTCAAAGTATCACCGAAGCGATATCGCCCCCCTTTCTGCTGCAGCAATTGGATCTTGAACATGCGACTGGCGTGGATCACATTTTGCAAACGGAAGCGGACGAAATCCAAATTACCCTATCGACCGCTGTGGCTTGGGCCGCAGAGCGAAAGTTGGGTTTGCATTTGGGCGAATTCGGCGCCTATCACATGGCCGACATCGATTCACGTGCCAAGTGGACTCGCACCGTCCGCGAGCAGGCGGAAAAGCTGGGAATCGGCTGGGCTTATTGGGAATTTGCCGCCGGATTTGGCGTCTTCGACCCCCAGGACAATCAATGGAGAAAACCGTTGTTGGATGCCTTGCTGGGAAAGTAATCCGTTTCCAGTCAGTCACGACAATCCCGCAGGCCTGCCCGGAGGGATTGGGGGAAAAATAGACATGGTAACTTGCCGAATCCCCGCTCCCAACGATGCGAAAAATCGCTAAAAAAAATTGACACCCCTAAATTTTGACAGCCCAGGCAATTCCTGCTGGCTGGAGATCCGTTTTAATAATCCTTAAACCAAGTCATCGACTCCAACTCCAATGTCAACTATCTCGATTAGATCTTACATCATTCTGAATTCCGTACTGGTCAGCATCTTGATTTTTCAAACAACGGGTCATTTCGCGGCCCCAGTAACAGCCCAAGAACAAGCCCAAGAACAAGCCCAAGATAAAACGGACAATTTGCAACCGCGATCTCTGAAAGATGCGGTTGGCCCACGATTCAAGGTGGGTGTGGGAATTGGAAATCGAGTTTTCCAAAACCAGCTTGATACCAGGCTGCTGTTGCAACACTTTGAAATCTTGACACCGGAAAATTGCATGAAACCGGAGTACTTGCAACCGCGAGAGGGAATCTGGGATTTCGCCGAGACCGATCGCTTTGCCGAATTTGTCAGATCGAATCAATTGGAAATGGTTGGACATTGTTTGGTGTGGGCCAAGGATGATCGTACGGCGGCTTGGATGATGAAGCACGATGGAAAACCGGTGACCAAGGAACAACTTTTAGCTCGCATTGAAGATCATATTGAAACTGTCGTCATTCGATATCGGGATGTCGTTACGATGTGGGATGTGGTCAACGAGGCACTCGGCGATGGGAACGAGGGAATTCTCCGTGATTCGGTCTACTCGCGGACATCCGATATCGAGTTCGTGGTGAAGGCCTTTGAAACCGCTCGGAAACACGCGCCCGATGCCTTGCTGATCTACAATGATTACAATGGCCACAAACCGGGTAAGCGAGAAAAATTAATCGACTTTCTTCGCCAATTAAAATCCGCGAACGTGCCTGTCGATGCCTACGGTATGCAGGGGCATTTCGAGTTGGGAGATGACAGCCTGCAACAATTGAGAGAAACGTTTGATGAATTGAGAAAGCTGGGCCTGAAAGTTGTGGTATCGGAGTTGGACATCGATGTAGTAAGACGCGACCGCTGGTGGGCGGAAGGTGGGAAGTTCCGAGAGGAACTGCAACAATATGATCCCTTCTTAGACGGAATGCCTGCCGACATAGAACAACAACTTGCCGATCAATATCTCGCTCTATTCCAACTGTTTGACCAGTATCAAGATATTATCGTGCGAGTTTCGTTTTGGAATCTTCACGACGGCAACAGTTGGCTCAATTATTTCCCCTGGAATCGAACCAACCATCCGCTGTTATTTGATCGCCAGCGGCAACCGAAAAAGGCGTTCGACACGGTCTATCAATTTTTGCAGCAATAGTTTTTTTGGGGTAACCGCGAACGATTGCCATTTATCATTGATTGGCGGGTGGGCCCGTTGAATCGCGCACTTCCAGCCAGCCCCCGACTTCATGCAACTGAAAGCGAGTTCTTCGTTCTTCGGTTTCGCGAATGCGGCTCAACACCAGATCGGCAGCTTTTTGGCCGATCAGCCTCGGTTGTTGATGGATGGTTGTAAGGGCAGGGGATAGTTTGGCCGCATAATCCAAATCACTAAATCCCACCACCGAAAGCTCCTCCGGTATTTTCAAATTCATCTGACCCGCGACCTTATAGATGGCTGCTGCCAAGTGATCGGTCAACGCAAATATGGCTGTCGGACGCTGCGGCAGACTTAATAGTTGTTCCGCTTCCTGATATCCTTCGCCTGTGATATCAAGACGAACGGTTTGCACCGAGGTATTGGGGACTTGGTTGACCGCCTCCCGAAACGCACGTTCTCTTACAGCGGACCAGTCATGAGAATGCACATCTCGCTCAGCTGAAAAACAGCCGAAGTGACGATGCCCCAATTGTAATAGATGCTCGGCCGCTTCCGCCGAAAGTTCGCTGTCGGCTGACACGACCGAATCACCAAACAAATTGTCCTCGTAAAGATCGATGACCACAATCGGCGTATTTTTTGCCACCACATTATTAAAGTATTTTCGATAGGCACAATAAATCTGCGGCCAAGCAATCAACCCTTGAACCCGCCGATCAAGCAACCGATTGATCAGCTCGACTCCTTTCTCATCATCATCTTCGAAGGGAGGAGCGCCATCGGAATGGCCCAACCACACCGTAATTGGTAAAAAATCGGATTCAGCCAATTGACTGTGGATTCCCGAGAGCACACTGTTCCAAAAACTGTCTCTTGGTGGGACCAATACCCCGACGGTCTGAGTTTGGCCAGTCTGCATTCCGCTGACCAATAAATTACGACGCCAGTCCAACCGTTTTGCTGCATTCAAAACGCGGTCGATGGTCTCGGAGCGAAAAGGCCCCGTATCGCCACGTAAAATCCGGGACGCCGACCCGACAGAAACCTCGGCGGCGGAGGCCACGTCTTTCAATCTTGATACTTTGGGTTTGGTCATCGAAGGTGTCTGGCTCTAAATTTAAAAACGTTCAACAATCGTTTTAGCTAAACATAATCACTTTTCCAAGACAATGGGGCATTTTTTCTCTTAAAAATGTGGTTTTTTTAAAAATTAGAACCTGGGTCTCCCCGTTAAACCCCATCAATAAGCTTTTTTTTAACTTACACTCTTGTCTTGTGACGATTAGAACGTTAAACTAGTTTTATTAGTGTTTTTTTCCACAATAATTTTTAAGGAGCTTTAGAAATGCGAAGCTGTGACAAAAAGATGCAGGGGTTCACGTTAGTTGAACTCTTGGTCGTGATCGCGATTATCGGGATTCTGATCGGCATGTTGCTGCCGGCAGTTCAGCAAGTCCGTGAAGCGGCGCGTCGTGCGACTTGCATGAATAATTTGAGACAAATAGGAATTGCGTCTCACAATTTTGAATCGGCGTTTATGTCGTTGCCAACGGCAGGCGGCTGTAGCGAGCAATATTGGGCTGAACAAGCAGCGGCCCAATACGGTTTTGAAAACTCGGGATGGCACTTTCAAATTTTACCTTTCATGGAACTGAACAATTTGTTCGACCTAAGGCAGGCCAATGGTGGTTGGTTCGGCGGGGCCCCCTCAATGTCGGAAACTCAAGTTCCTGCGTTCAATTGCCCATCACGTGATCTACGGATCGGAGTATTAGGTTGGACCATCGTTCACTTGGGTGATTACGCAGGAGTAATGAACAGCTGGAACGACATTGATCGTCCGGCTGGTATTGGTTTTGGTTTCCAATGGAATAATAATGCACCACCCAATCCGCACGAAGAAACTTGGGTTTGGACAGGCATGATCGCCAAGGGTGGTCACGTGCATGTCGGCGGTTCACCTCAAATCTACCGGTTTGCCAAGATTGACATGGGGGCCGTTATCGATGGTACCACCAACACCATTATGTTCATGGAAAAAGCCGTTCCGGCAGGTCAGTACACTGTTGATTCCAGTATCAATTGGGATTGGTGGGATCTGATGGGATATTTCCATAATGCGGACTGGTCGACCATGAGAACGACTGGAGAACCATTGGTCAACGATAACGCGCGTCGCCCCCAATGGCAGGAAGATCAAGCTGCCGGAAACAATGGCCGCATGCCACAGTTTCAATTCGGAGGACCTCATCCTGGCACGACAACTGCCGTGTTGGGTGACGGTTCAACACGGTCGGTTCGAAACACGATCGACTTGTTGACCCTCAATACCTTGGGCAAACGTGAAAGCGGTCGGATTGTCCAAGGAGATTGGTAATTCATACCCCAGTTGTTGTCTAAGTGGACGGTTGACTTTAGCGAGCCGTCGTCGCTGGCTGCGGTTCAGAGAATCATTTTTCAGCCGCTCGGGGC
>JBGTHU010000770.1:0-3506 GCA_041745975.1 Mariniblastus sp. | reverse complement strand
ATCAACAATATCGACAATAGCGGTAGCTTGATCATGTCGTCCATCGGCAGTTCTTGGAACAGCAACTTGACCGCTCATGTTACCAACACAGGGCTGTTCCAAACGCAGATCGGTGCCGGTGGTTCTCGCACCTTTACAGGGTCATTATTCAATACGGGTGACGTGATTGTCGATCAACAATTAAATGTCACTGGAGCATCTTCAGTCTTCGAGATGACGGGTGGATCGGTGACTGCCAATGCTCCGCTGATCGTGGCCGGCGGGACGATGCGGATTTCCGCTGGCAGCTTGACTGGAACTGTCGTTGTCAATGGAGGAGCGCTGGAAATACTGCCCGGTTCCACAGCGACCGGACTCGTCAACGCTCGGGGAATTTCAACGATCGACGGGATTGTCAATGCAGGATTGTCCGTGCAAGTCCAGGGGGCCAACGTTGGAGGACACGCGAATCTCGTGACAGAAGCTGGTTTCGAAAATCATGGTCTACTTCTTTTGGAATCTACGAACTCTTCCTGGAACAGCAACCTTGACGCAACTGCCGGACTGCTCAACGCAAGCTCAGGAACATTGGCCGTACTCCAAGGAACTGGAGGCAACCGCGACATCTTTGGAGACATTGTTAACCAGGGAACGATCGATGGAACGGATCGAGCCTATCGGCAGTCGGCGGGATCGCTCGAGTTGGCGAGTGGTCAATTACTGGGTGATGTCATCACTCGTGCAACCGACGTGTCACTTACCGGAATCACAACAGGTAACCTTTTCATGCAAGGAAACAGCAACACATTAACTGGCACAGTTAATTCTGGCTTGACTGTCAACCTGCGTGGCGCGAATGATGGCGGTGGCGCCAACACAATCATCGTCGGTGGCTCTCTATCTAACGACGGAGTGGTGGTGCTTGATTCTATCAATACGAGCTGGAGCAGTACCATGGCCGGCTCCATTGTGAATCAAGCTGGCGGTGTACTCCAGACGCTGACCGGAGCGGGGGGGGCACGTAACATCAATGGTTTGCTGACCAACTATGGTACGCTGCACTTCCAAACGAATACGACGTTGGTCAGCGGTGGTTTGAAAATGGTTTCAGGAACCCTGACTAGCGGTGAGCGAACAGCTATCGATCAAACCATGCTGGAAATTCAGGGAGGGAACGTAAGCGGAGAAGTGGTCGTTCGCGATGGTCAAATTAATTTTCTGGCCGGGTCAACGTTGTCAGGTGCCGTGCAGTCTCGAGGGAATTCGACAACCCTTTCCGGAGCAATCAATGCGGGGGCCACCGTCCAAATCATGGGTGCCAGTTTCGGCAGCGACGCGATATTGACTACGGAGGCCGGAGCCTCAAATTTTGGCACGATGCAACTCGATTCTATTGATACTAGCTGGAGCAGCACCTTGGATGTTGGCAACGGTTTTGTCAATCACGGCACCATCCAGATAATGCCTGGGACTGGAGGAAATCGCCAAGTCACCGGGACGCTGGACAATCATGGAACTCTCGACGGTACCGCCAGCCCTTTTCGGTTTAATGGCGATTTGACGCTTTCTGGAGGTGGCATTTTGGGCGAGTTGATCGTGTCAAACTCGACCGTATCATTTGCATCCCCCGCCGAAGGACAGGTCATCGCCCGTGGCAATAACGTTCAGATTGGTGGGAGCATCGGTCCTAATGCGACCCTTTGGGTAAATGGTTCCTCCGGCAGCGGCGGCGGCCATGCGTTAATCACCACCAATGGTCTCTTGGAAAATTACGGCACCATTGTGATGGAGTCCTCCAATACGACTTGGGATTCAAGCTTACAAGGAAGTCTGATGAATATGTCCGGCGGTTTGATTGAAATCAATCAAGGAACTGGCGGTCAGCGGAATCTGCAATTCGAACTGGACAATGCAGGCGAATTTGTTTTTCGGTCGAATGCAAACCTTGGATTCGCTGGAGCGACGCACCAGAACGATGGCGTCATTGCACCGGGATTATCGGCAGGGATGCTCACCCTGGTTGGTGATTATGAACAATCGGCCCTCGGTTTACTCGCAATTGAACTGGGCGGCTTGAATGCCGGCGAGTTTGACGTCTTGGCCATCAACGGCAATGCTCTCCTTGCTGGCCAGTTATCGGTGAGTTTGATCAATGGTTTTGGGGCCAACATCGGAGATGAGTTTCGCATACTGACTACCACGGGAAACGTCATGGGGACCTTTAGCATGGTTCCCAATCCAAACCACTGGGAGGTGGTATACGGAAATAATTATGTCGATCTCGTGGCTTTGACTGCGATCCCTGAACCCTCGTCAGCTACACTGACTCTGGTCGGATTTGTTGTCGCCATGACTCGACGGACGCGGCGGTCTTGAGCAAAAAAATCTGTTAATTTGAGCGGCAGCTAGAAACTACGTATTCGTTCGCGGATAATTTAAACGTCGATTTTTATCTGCCGATCGCCGTTTTTAGCCGGAGAGGATTGGGCCCCTTTTTCAGATAGACCTTTGAATTAAGGATTCTCCTCGGTCAAGTTTAACACGGGGAAAATCAAATTTCCTTGTAACACTTTAAGCTACTCTTCCTTTGAGTTAGACTAGTCACAAATTAAACTGTGCTGGAAAATCGCTGATGACCACCCATTGGTTCTGAACTCGATAATCGTTTTGTTTTTCTGGGGAATCGCAAGATCGCCTTAAACGATCGGCTCTCCCTGGTTTTCAAACCAGCAATGGTATGTTGGCAGTCAAAACAAATTCACATTGGCGAGTAGCTAATGTACAGATTGGTCCGCGTTATTGTTGATCGAAGAATTGGAACAGGTCGTCCAGTGACGCTTGAACGATCACCATATGCTCAATTCCAGCATAGATTTTGAATTTCAATTTGTCCGTTGGGATTTTGCCACGCTCTAAGCTGTTTTTCAAACCTTCGGCCCCTCGTCGGCCGAAATCCAATTCCCCAGCTGATACAAACCACGCGACTTCAGTCACGTCTCCCGGATTTCGAATTGGGCTGCCACCCCCAATAGCCGCTGCAGCGATTGCAACTTGGGGGTGCAGGCTCAGTTGACGAACGACTTGTCCGGCCCCCATGGAATGGCCAATCACGAAGACTCGGCTTCGATCGATAGCAAAGAAGGCCTCCAATTCATCCAATATTTGGGGCGTATCAAAGGCCAATCCACCGACGCCTGCCACAAGACCCTGGCGAGGGGCCACGACCAACCAACCGCGCTCCAGCCCCATCGTTACCGCTCGCCCCGCACCATAGGTTTCAAAAAACATGTTTTCACTTCCACCAGCACCGTGTAACAAAATCAACACCGGAAGTTGGCTTTTGTCTGTTGGAACGCCAATCTTTTTATCGTCAACAGTGGCGGTTTGCGGGGTAACTCTTCGCGGTGCACGGATTCGCACGGGGACTCGCTTCCTTTGTCGACGCAAAGTCAACCAAACGTCATTGGATTCTGCAGCACGGGCGATCGTTTGATTTGCCTGTACTGGATTCTGCAAAATCGATTCAC
>JBGTHU010000769.1:0-2046 GCA_041745975.1 Mariniblastus sp. | reverse complement strand
TCAGGTCATGGAAACCAAGGCGGCCATCATCTCCAGTGACGCCGCATCAGATCATCGATTTGATATGGCTCAAAGTGTCGTTGACTTCCGAATTCGATCGATTATGTGCGCCCCCTTGATTAACAATCAAGATGAAGCGATCGGCATCATCCAATTGGATACACTCAAGCAATCAGTAGTTTTTTCAGATGAAGATTTGGAAACCATGGTAACCGTTGCCATGCAAGCCAGTTTGGCGATCCAGAAAGCGGATTTGTTTGAGGACTACAAGAAAACGGCGGGGCTAAAAACCGATTTGGCGTTGGCCCACGAGTTGCAAAAACGCTTTCTGCCCCAGCGGGCACCCGATTGCGCCGACTACGAATTTTTCTCCTATTATCGACCGATGCAACATGTCGGTGGCGACTATTACGACTTCTTGATGATCACTCCTCGAGAATTGGCGATCTTGACCGCCGATGTCGTTGGCCATGGAATTGCTGCTGCGATGTTAATGGCCAAAGTCTCCGCCGATTCTCGCTTCGCACTGGCGACGACCGATTCTGCGGTTGCGGCGGTCAGTAAAATGAATTTAGGTTTGTCTGACCTGAACATCGACCGATTCGTGACTTTGGCGCTTGGGATGCTTGACCTCGAAACCAACCGCTTAACCTTAGTCAACGCAGGGCATATGCCGCCCATTATTCGCTGTGCCGACGGAAGCGTACACCAATTGGCGATCGAGCAAGCCGGCTTGCCGTTGGGTATCGTCGAGGATTACCCTTACGAGTCGGTCGAAGTGCAAGTCAATCCCGGCGACGTGGTGATTATGTATACCGATGGCGTCAATGAAGCCATGAACGCAGCGGGTGATCAGTTGACCATCCAAGCCATGATCAGCGAAATTGAAACCAGTCAAGCTAAAACAGCCGACTCAATTGGCGAATTGATCTGTGAGATGGTCAGCCGCCATATTAAAACAGAGCCGCCGATTGACGACATGTGTCTGATTTGTCTGGGACGAAAAGCCTAAAGAGCTTTATCGCAAGCAGCCCTCTCCCGGACCGGCGTGAAAAACCGGATTTTCAACGAGATTTCGAAAAAAAACGTGACGTCGATGAATGGGAAAAAACGAAATGGGGCGTTCTTAGACAAGCTTCAAATGCAAAATTCTTGCCAATTTTCGCAGATCGACCAAGTTAACCCTTGCTCGATTCCCTTTTTGCCGATAAACTACTGGACTTCGAAAATTTACCAGAATTTTATCAACTTAATTAAGCAGTTTTTTTGGGAGAAAACCCCGTGCCCGGCACAAAATCCTACAACGCTCAACTTGACAACCTTGAGAAAAAATGGTGGCTCGTCGACGGAACAGACCAGATTATCGGTCGTGTGGCCTCCGATATCGCCGTTGTTCTAATGGGGAAACATCGGCCTAACTATACCGCCAATATGGACACTGGAGATTTTGTGATCCTGGTCAACTCGGATAAATTGCGATTTTCCGGGGATAAGGCGGAAAATAAAGTCTACACATGGTACACCGGTTATCCCGGCCTCCGCAGCGAAACGGCTGCCAAGCGACTCGAGCGAAAATCAGATCAACTGATCATTGACGCGGTGCGGCGGATGCTGCCTAAAAATAAAATTGGCAAGCAAATGTTGACGAAACTCAAGGTTTACCGAGGTGCGGAACATCCCCACGCTGCCCAGATGCCGCAACCGTTGACCGGAATGCGATATCTAAAGTAAAGTACGTTTATATCAGGCCAAATCGAGAACATTACTGCGAAATTTTGAAGGTTTTATGTCGAAAGTAGATCAAAAAACGGGCGAAGCGATGGGGACTGGCCGTCGCAAGACTTCGGTTGCCCAGGTCAGAGTCAAGGCTGGATCAGGGAACGTCACCATCAACGGTCGCCCGTTCGAAGAATATTTTTTGATTCCCCAGCACCAAAAAGCGGTCACCGACACGTTGGAAGCCAATAATCTGACGGGAACTGTCGATGTTCGTATCAAAGTCGTTGGCGGCGGGGTCACCGGGCAAGCGGGTGCTTGCAAGATGGG
>JBGTHU010000768.1:0-6239 GCA_041745975.1 Mariniblastus sp. | reverse complement strand
GGCCACTGCAATTCCATAACCGACGACGCTCCATTTTTCAAACTCAGGTCGTTCGATGGCGATCCGCGCCCCCTCCAGCAGAAAACCGGTTACAGAAATGATCAACAGCAACCAGATCATAGACGCCACATAGACCCGCCGTAGGATTCTGGTCGATTTGCCGAACATGCGACGGTACAAAAACATCAACAGCCCGATCGTAAAGGCGACGCCACCCAAATCGATCACCAGCGAAGCGATTAGATAAAACTGCCCATAAAAAAAATGAAGGGGAGTGTCATGCTCCAAAAAAACCAAGCAAGTTCCGATAAACAAAATCACGAACCCGTAAAACAGAAGAATATGAGCGACCCCTGCATAACGATCTCGTAGCAGTTGGCGATGAAAGGTCAGATACCCCACGACGGACCAAAACCGCTGCATGAATGTCGGCGAGAAATTTGAGCCCGATTGTTCTCCCTGTTGCGGTTTTTGCTTGGCGATCGATTGGCCCAAGCGATGTTGTTTTAGACGCCTGAGAAACCAGAACAGGGTACTCAAACAGGCGATCGTCACTGTGACATAAAAAGAGATCGCCAGCCATTTCGGAACATTGCCCATGATCTCTCGAGTGATCTGTTCGGCGGGCGAATCTGACTGAATTGGCAATGTAGCCAGACATCTGTTTTGAAACCAGCCTTCCAGCCCAAGTTGAAACTTTTGCAGAACCGTTAGCATGCGAACTACAAGTCTCTCTGTAAGGTGCTGTCGGAGTCCTGGACGGATGGCTGAGCCTGCTGCAATCGCTGTTCCAATTGCTGGCAAAACGCTTCCAAGACTGGGTAAAGATCCCCCACCAAACCCAATTGAGCACGTTTCATGATAGGAGCCTGAGGGTCTCGATTGATGGCGACCACTTGTTTGACGGAGGCAATTCCGTCCAAATGGTGGCTGGCCCCACTGATGCCGCAGGCGATATACAAATCGGGCTCCACTGTTTTTCCGGTTTGCCCCACCTGTCGATCGTGGTCGATCCACCCGAGATCAACCGCCATGCGGCTGGCGGCGATCCCACTCTCCAGCAGGCTGGCTACCTGTCGCAGCAAATCGAACCCAGCCCGAGAGCCCAATCCTCGTCCCCCGGCGATCAATTTGTTGACGTGTCGAATGTCAGCCATTGCCGGTTCCAGCGGCATCGAATGGCTTTCGATCAAATGGCCACTGGGTGAACCCGCGTTGCCGGCTATGCTGCTGCTGCTGATGATGGTAGCAGGATGGCAGTTGGGTGGCATTTGGTAGCAGAAAAACTCCCCTTGGCGGGTTGGATCGGGGGGGATCGGATCGGCAACGCCAATTCGCAGGGAAACCACCAGGGGTTGTTGATCATCGAACGTGCGCTGGCAGGAACGATTCCCCGAGTGGTCGATTTGGGTTACTATCCAAGCCCCACCACGGGACTGCACCCACAGCGTGGGGCTGATCCAATTCCAATCGAGGCGAGCGGCAAGTAACGCCCCCCACTCTCGATCCGCAACCCCAGCTCCAACGAAAACCAACTGCACAGGAAATACTGACAAACAGTCCGCCGCGATGGAAGCCCGCAAACAACCCGACAATTTACCCTTCTTCCCGAGGTAGACTGATTCCAGCGAACCGACATCGGGGCAGCCCACCCAATCCGCCCCCCGCTGGAAAAGTGATTGGCAGTGAGATTCGCCAAGCGATGAGCCCTCTTTTCGCATTGCAGTGGCTGCGGCTGGACCGGAAAAATCAACCTCAGCCGGGACTAGTAACACGCCGACTCGCCCTCCCACCGTATCGGCGACTCTTCTGGCATCACCTAAACGCTCCCAACAGCTTCCCCAAATCTTTGCATCGCAGGGATCAGCTGAAAGAGCAAGATCAGCCAACACCCATATGGTTAAGGGCGCTGTCGAACCCAATCGTGGAACAGAGGATGGAATCATTGGGGCAGAGACTCTTGTTCGATTTGATTCCAGATGTCAGCCGTTCGCTTGGTTTCGACATCATCCGCCACATAAAAATCGATCGCCTCGGCCGGGAGTGGCTGGTTGCCCAAAATCAAATCGCAAGCTTTCTCGGCCAACATCATCACGGGAGCGTAAATGTTACCGTTGGTGATATGGGGCATCGCCGAGGCATCGACCACATAGAGAGACTGCAAACCGTGTACTTGCATGGTGGAGGGATCGACCACGGCTCCCTGCTGTTGTCCCATTTTACAGGTGCAGGAAGGGTGCAACGCGGTTTCCGCGTCGCGGCGAACCCATTCTAATATTTCAGCTTCCGTTTGCACCTGCGGGCCCGGCGAGATTTCTCCTCCATTGTAAGGTTCTAAAGCGGGTTGGTTCATGATGTAGCGGGTGATGCGGATCGCTTCTAACCACTCCCGACGATCCTCCTCCGTCGAAAGGTAGTTAAACTGAAGCGCGGGCGGTACGCGTGGATCGGCAGAAACAATCCGTACCGAGCCTCGCGAATTCGAATACATCGGGCCGACGTGGATCTGATAACCATGGCCCTGATGGGGGACCGAGCCATCGTAACGGACTGCCAACGGCAAAAAATGGTACATCAAATTGGGATAAGCAACCTGCGAGTTACTGCGAATGAATCCCCCCCCTTCAAAGTGATTGGTGGCCGCAGCTCCGGTTTTAAAGCAGAGCCATTCCAACCCCACCGCAGGCTTGCGATACCACTTGAGAAATGGGTTCATCGAAACCGGCTGTTTGCAATTATATTGGACGTACACTTCCAGGTGGTCTTGCAGATTCTCTCCTACTCCCGGCAGATGATGGATTAGGTCGATCCCCTGCTGTTTCAGCAAAGCGGCGTCAGCCACTCCCGACAATTGCAACAGTTGCGGGCTGTTAATGGCCCCGGCCGCCAGAATGATTTTGTCCCCTCGAATTTCTTGGCCATTGGCGACGACTCCTACCGCACGTTTTCCTTCGAATAACAGGCGGCTGGTGAGGACGCCGGTTTGCACCGTAAGATTGGAGCGTCCGCGAGCCGGGTGCAGATAGGCGCGAGCCGCGCTCCAGCGCCTCCCCTGTTTAATGTTGCGATCAAATCGGGCGAACCCTTCCTGTCGATAACCATTCACATCGTCGGTCAAGGGGTAGCCGGCTTGCTGCACGGCAGCAAAGAACGCTTCGAACAGCGGATTGATTGCCGACCCACGCTCCAGCACCAGCGGCCCGGTTTTTCCTCGCCAGGGAGACGTGCGACCAGCCGCAGTTTCCGCCAGGCATCGTTCCATCCGCTTAAAATAAGGGAGGCAGTGGGCAAAATCCCAATGCTCCATTCCCGGTTCCTCCCCCCATCGCTGGAAATCGAGAGGATTGCCCCGTTGAAAGATCATGCCATTAATGCTGCTGGAACCCCCCAACAACTTTCCCCGCGCATGATAGATCCGACGACCGTTCATGTGAGGCTCGGGCTGGGAGTGGTAACGCCAGTCGTAGCGGGGTTTGCCAATGACCATACTCAATGCTGCCGGCATATGGATCAAGATATCCCACCAATGATCACGAATCCCCGCTTCCAAAACGAGGACCCGATTTTGCGGGTCGCTGCTCAGCCGATTGGCCAACACACACCCGGCCGAACCTCCTCCCACGATTATGAAGTCGTACCCCATTACACGTCCCCTGTTTGTAAGTCGACCGATTTGAGGCGGGTGTCCTGATGGAGTGCCCATGGAGAAAAACTCGATTGCCAGGGTAAGTGAATCATGTTGAAACGGTTTTAAGAGGCTGTGGGGGATTCAAGGAATGGGTAAGTCGGGAAACGATCATAATGGTAAACAACCCAGCCAACATACTGACCGTGCGAAAGGGGAATTGAGTGAGCCCATCCTGATCAGGATAAGGATAATGAATCCACGTGGGAATTCCTAGAGCCGCTTCTCCTGCACCAAATCTTAACAGGCAAGCAATCAACAAGCCGGCGGCACTGCCGATGGCGTTGGCCTGTTTGTCGAACAATGCGGTCAACAACTGAGCAAACAAGATGCAGTAAACAAAATCACTGCACAAAAACCAAAGGGCATAGACACTCTTGATTTTCAAGGCTAATAACATCGCGGTAATTCCCACGATCCAGATTAATTTCTGCACAACGCCCGCCAAAGGGAGAACGCGACCTGGCCGGCTCATCAAAGGCCGGTAGACATTCCAAGCCCCCATGGACGAAGCGGACAGGATCGAGGAATCGACGCTGCTCATAACCGCTGCGGCCAGAGCCCCCAATCCGATCATCGCCAACACAGGCGGGGCTAAATGACGCATCACGAACGGCAAGGTGATCGCCCGCTGATCGTCGTTTAAGGTTAACAATCCCAGCGACTCCCAGTCGGTGGTAACATAGACCATTCCAATCAATACGGAAGGAAGCGCGGCGAAAAAACAGATAACGCCCGCGATGATTGACAGCCATTGCGCGATGGCTACCGTTTGACTCGATAGGACTCGTTGGAAGTAAACATGCCAGGCGATGCCACCAAACATCAACAGCAAGGCTGAATCCCACCAGCGCAGATTCAACTCACCCCAGGACAATGATGGCCAAGGGACCGCCTTGTCTCCCATGACCTCTCGGTAACGAGAAAATAAATCAGAAAATCCGCCGGCTGGGAGCACAAAAAAAGCGACTAAATAGAGTCCTCCCAGCAAGATGATTAACTGAAAGACGTCGGTAAAGGCAACCGCCCGCAATCCACCCAAGGAAGTATAGGCGATCGCCACGAAAGCGCTAATAATAATTGCGGTGTTGAATTCGATATTCAAAATAAAACCAAAGGTTGTGCCTAATGCCGTGAGGATCGCGGCCGTCCAAAAGATCTCGCCCGCCAATGCCGGCAAATACAAAATGGCGGCGATCTTGGAACCAAACCGATCCTCCAAAGGGTCCAGCATCGTGGTGTAATTTCGCTGTCGCATCGGGCGGGCGAAAATAAGCCCTCCTAAAATCAGGCTCAAGGCGTAACCCCAAGGAGCTTGAGCCCATGCCAACCCATCAAAGGCTACCGATTCCGCAGTTCCATTAATAAAGCCACCCCCGACCCAAGTCGCGGCCATGGTCATTACCGCCACCCCTAACGGCAGCGAGCGACCGGCCAATAACAGTTCACGCAATTGACCTTCCGGGTGTCGCTCTTGGCGGGAAACAGCAAAGCCAATGAAAAACATCAACGAATAAAACACGACCAAGGAGACATAGCCCCCCCAATAAACGTCCCCACTCAAGCTGTCTACCAACCACCCAATTCCCAGCAACCCGAAAAACAATCCCCCGGTCGCCAAGCCAGCGAATCGAAGCCGAGGGAATTTTTTTTGTAACAGGTTGGACATCCGGATTCCTTGTTCAACAAATGTTCACAATTAAATTGCCAAATCTTAATCAATTTAGGCAAAAAAAGGCCTCTTACTTATCGCCAACGTTTTAGGCAATCTTCCCGCGAGACACAATCAATCTCCGGGATGGAAAACCGGCTGGAAGGCTATCAATTTTTTGGTAACTTTTCACGGCCTACCTGCCCGTGCACGGTTACAACGCTGGTATCCAGCGGAAAGGACGGGCAGCAAACCGAATGCTGCCCGCTTGAAAAAAACAAAAAAAGCCGAGTAAAAACCTGCTGTCAGAGAACGTCATTTCCATCGATTAAACCAATTTCAAAACAATCTGCTCGGTGGGAATCCCCTCCGTGCAGTCGATGGTCAACTCCAGCAGGTTTTGTTGCTCGATAAAGGGGAGAATCTGCAAGAAGCAGGAACCCCGCTGATAACGTTTACCATTCATGTTAACTACCGTTGTAATCGACGGCGGAAGTTGCATCATTGCGGACTCATAGCCGTGGGTGGCTAACGCCGCCTGACGTAAACGATTCATACTGTCAGCTCGACGAACTGCTTCTCGGACCTGCTGAACGGCTGGCAACAACATGCCAATCAAAATTCCAATGATGGCGATCACCACCAGCAATTCAACCAGCGTGAAACCTGACCTTAAAATTCGTAATTTTTTTGTTTTGGTAAACATTTTTTCCTTTTTCAAACAAAATCGTCAATCCCAATACCTATCTTAAAAAATACCAATCAGAAACTCTTGCCAGACTCGCTCGATAACTAAAAAAGGAGGAACGAAGCAAACTCCATTGGCAATTGTTCCACTTGGAGACCAGCATGTATTGCAAATTTCAAGCTTGTTTTTGTATAAAGGCCGCATCAGTTGTTAAC
>JBGTHU010000767.1:0-4082 GCA_041745975.1 Mariniblastus sp. | reverse complement strand
AAATAGGCCGCGAAGATAATTACCAGCCTCAAACAGGTAGTTGAATTGAGAGAGTTGGGCAAGCGGTTGCTTTGCTGTATCTTTCGTTCAGCCAGAGTGCTCAGTTTGGTCTTATAGTTATTCATTGTTGTTTTCGAACGTTTTTGTGATCCGATTCAATACAGAACGGCCCAAACAATCGACCGTTTTCCGGCCTAACAAGGTACTGATTGGGACAGTGCGGAAGCGATCTCATTGTAACGTTTTATCGAGCAGCGGTGGGGTGCAAACGGTCATGCCCTCTCGCCAACGATGGTTTCGTCAGGAGTCTTGAACTCACTCAACTTTCCCCCAGCCTGTTATCGAATTGACGACACTGGTGTCGCTTAAATGGGGCATGGACGGATGTGACCCACCCGAAGAAACGCCGAAAATCGCTTAAAAACGATTGGGAAGCCAATTTTTTTTTAACGATCTAGGGTTATTCGGATTGGCACGGGATCTGCAATATGCGATACTCGTTCAAATTATTCTCACAGGAAATCAAAGGAGCCTTGAATGAGCGAAGCGATTGCCAAGTATCACCCCTACCTTTTGATCTCATTATCATTGATTGCGGGCATGTTAACCTGCGTCTTTATCTATTGAAATCTATCTGAAAACGAGGGCTGAACCCTGCTTAAAGATAGACTCTAGTACCGCATCCAGGAGTTGAGTGCTCACCTCGAGGCTATTTTTCGCAGCTTTGGATAACTGGGACATCGCGTTGCTAGCATTCGAGCGATGAATTGATTTTGACCCAAAAGGCCAAACGGCTACTTACCGATTCCCAAAAGTACAGGGACAACTACCATCGTATTAAACGAACGTTGCTGAAAACCGAAAACCAAGTCTGACTACCGCGAAGCCCGCCCCATTTAACTGACATCAGTTCATGGAAGCCAATTCTTCCAGAACCCGTTGAGCTGTATCATAGGGCAGAAGAAAAACCGAACCGTCCGCTCGCGCGAAATTCGCACCACCAGGATGAAAGCTCCAGTGGTGTGTCCAGTCGCAACGACTGCCACGAATACCTGGCTGATAACCGAAATAAGATCGACCAGGGCAAGCCATTTCAATATCCAAACTTCCATACAACCCAACATGCCCGTTAAGAAAAGCGGTCGCTGGGTGTGTTCCTTGACTTCCCATCCAAGAACCCATACCTTCATCAAAATCAGAGGGAGGCCTCTCTCCGAACATGAGTGTATTAGATAGACCCGATGTGATCTCAGAAAAAAACGCGTTGTTGCTGCGTCCAGATTTCAAGAAGGCAGAAAATATCCCTGTGTCACTCACATAACCCGCCACTCCACAGTAATCGGTATAGGCAAATATGAACCCCAAGTCCGATCGGATTAATAGCCCCATGTCCGGATTGGAAGGGCATTGAAATATTGGTATATTTTTTTGGCGAAATAAACTTATATAGGGATTCACGCGCGGAATCCCTTCATTCATTATCTGATCGAACAGATCCGCCTGCTCCAAAAAAGGTAACACTCTTGCTTGCCAATGCAAAAGTGTAAAGTCTGAGGTTCCATTAGTTCCAGGAACAAAGCCAAAACTGTTTTCATGAAGATGAATGGCCAAAGCGACCTGCCTCGCATTGTTTGCGCAATGAGCGCGTCTGGCAGATTCACGGACTAATTGAATCGCGGGGAGCAGCAATGCGATTAATACGCCGACAATCGCAATTACAGCCAAAAGTTCGACCAAAGTAAAACCTTTTGTTGATTTCGTTGTCATCTTTGACTCCTGCGGATACGGTGAATTGCAAAAGAGGTCATCAATAGAAATACCACAACGATTACTCCGACTAAATAGATATTGGTGCCGCGTCGACCAAAGTCTGATATCTCTTGAATCGGGGGTTCCGGCAAGCCGTAAAAACTGAGATAACACTTTTCACGATCAAGCCGATCGCCAGGATAAACATCTGTCCTGATGGTATATTTTTGGTTTTTACCACCTTGCTCAACAACAGAGAACTGAAGTGGAATATTGTAACCATTAATTTCCGTGAAATCAAAACTTGTTAAAACCTCTATATGTTTTTTACGGCGAAAAGTCGTTTCTACCGGAAGATAATATGAGATACCCTCATCAAAAACCATATCAATGGGTTGACGCCCTTTATCGTCAGTAAAAACAAATGTGAAATAATGCCTGTTGTCTTCTTGACGGTAGTTATCAATCACCATTCTTCCATTCTTCAGCAAAGAAGGCACTACTTCGGCATAGTAGACTGCTGAAGAAGGGATCGCAAAGGGAAGCGATGTTACCGGGACGACAGTATAGTCTCCGCTCGTCTTTCCGATGCTGCGGACATACTCGAGAGAATATGTTCCTTTTCTTTCCACGACAGATGCGTAGTATTTTTCATTCAAAATTTCGATCTGAGGCTCACCACCGGGACGCTTTACAAGACGAAAATCCCCATCGAGCCAACATTCACTTAACTTTTTAATAGGCGAAATATAAACAATTCGTCCAAGGCGCTGAGGCAATTGTGTAAAGTGAGATTCCCACTTGGTAATTCTAGACGGGGTTAAGAACTTCTTACCTGCGGCGATTCGCTGGGCGAGTTCTTTGTCCTGTCCAAGGCAACTGCCGTAAGAAAAATGATCACATACTACTACAAAACAGCTTATCCAAAGAGAAAAATTCTTAGCGTTCATTTTTACATTTCATTTTTCCAGAAGACTCCCGCCCAAGAGACGAGAGCCGATTAATGCAAAGTCACTTCTACTACCAAATCAAAATGACATTCCTAAGGCTTAAAGTTCTCCCCCAGGTGGGACGACAACAAGCTTTCCATGGCAATAGCAGGTAGACGGAGGGTCTTCACCGGGGAAAGGTACAGATTGCCTGCAGTCGCAAATGACCCAGGGGACAAGCTCGTCACAGTCACCATCGCATCCGAGAATGCCTGCCCATTCCCAATCATTATTATCGCAAACCTGAAGCAAACCTACACTCGCTACAGATTCCGATTGTGCAATCCCAATCAACAGGGCGAATCCCAACACGGGGACCATCAACACATTCATCACAGATTTTAACATCACTCGTCTCCTTTAGCAAAAACAGCAAGATTGATTGGCACTCGAAACGATTCCGAATGCTCAAGGAACAACACAATCCGCTGCTGAATCAAACCGGTTTTATTCGGCTTGATCACCAACGGTAGGCTATCAGAAAAAGGGGTCTGACCCTCTCCTGCGAGCGTGTTTACCTTGAAAAATTGATGTGCCTCCAAAGGGTCTGCCCCCTTTTTCAGATAGCCGTCCGCCAGTTCGAAACAGCGACACGAACGATCCATGCCGATTACTTTGGCTGCTTGATTCGATCGGTTGTTGATTGTAACGCTGCCCGCTTGGGTCTGATTGAGTCGTAAATCTCCCTCGAAGGCCACCGCAGCAACAATGGCTGGCTTCCCCATGATCGCTGTCCAAACAGGTTGGGCGACCGGCAGTTGCATCAAACCCAGAGCGGCCGCGAACAATCCGCCGCCCAGCCAACGCTGCCGACTGACCGCCGATTGAGCGTGCCAACAGCGAGAAAATTCAATCTTCATGGAGACGATCGCTTCCCAGGGATGGCGAACGAAACCAAACCCTCCCGTGACGAACCAAGCGACAATCGCCCAGTCGATTGCGATGAAGAGAGTCGCTGGAATTTCAATATTGCCGGAACAGCCACATGAGCCGTAACCCAACAACCAACTCGCATCGACCATTACCAAGATCATCGGGCCGAAAGTTGTCCCGATTGCGGCGGGCCATTGAATCGCTGTAGTGAGACGCGAACCCGGTGCGTCGAAGATATTCCCGAAACGCAACCAGCAACGACAGAGCACACCATTCACCGCGACTGGATCAGAGGTTGGCCGAGTTGATTGAAACCGACTGGAATAACGGCCACACGAATCGATTGATCAAGCGACTGCGACGCCACCAAAACAATTTGTTTACATTCCTTGACAAGGATGGAGTACCGTTCGAAAACAATCAGGCTGAACGTTCGATTCGCCCGGCAGTCATTATTCGAAAAAACAGCTA
>JBGTHU010000766.1:0-2283 GCA_041745975.1 Mariniblastus sp. | reverse complement strand
GGTCACAATGGTCAAGCAGTGGCAAAATACGAACGGTAAGCTACCGCGAAATTCTACAGAAGCTTTCGAAGTGGACGAATATCCGTTATAAGCAGTAAACTCCTGTGGCAAGTTTATCGAATCAATCGACCCTTTTTTTTTCACGCAGGAATAACCAAGAGAACAACCGAATAAAAAAACAACAGCCCAACAATTCGAGCAAAAAATAACGGTATGCCAGCAACATCTCTATGGGAAAGGGAGGGCTTGTTGATTTTAAAGTAGCGGAAGTCGTCAACGATTACCAAATTTATTAACTTAAACATACAACCGTCGAGAACGCAAGAATGGAATCTCAACCTGCCTTCTCCCATTGCAACTCATTATCTCACTCTACCCCGGCCCATGACCCTTTTGCCAGTGAAACTGAATTTGCGTTTTCGCAAAGCAGCAACCGACAGCGTGGCATCAATGAAATCTTAGCGTCAATCAGCCAATACGGTTATCTCACACCGATGCAAGATATGTCAAATACGAAAAATCAATGCGAACTTCAAACTTCGGATTACACTCAATCAGCAATCGAAACGAACGAAACCAACGGTCGAGATACCCCTTCGATTGATATAAGCGCTAACGCCCAAAGTAACCGTTTCTCAAACGCTCCCATCGAATCGCGTCCGACCCCATGTATGGCAAAACAAGATTCCGCTGACATCGAAATCCATCAAGTTTTATCGGAAACAGAAGTTGAGAAATATCGCTCGCAAAAGCCATTGCCGATGCAAGCAACCTTCGAAGTTGCTTCCGATTTTTTCGATCTGCATACGTTGAACGATCGACTTGACTGGGTCGCCAAACAAGCCGATCAATTGGTCGCCATTGTCGGCATCCCAGCGTCACAACCTATCTCCGTTGAAGATTTCCAAGCCTCGTTGTCGGCAAGCACTGCAAGGCAACCGAACGAAAGACTTGAAGTCGATGAAACGGACGACAAACTGTTTTTCGCCTCTGAGAATGGCCAAGTCATTGAAATCGATGGACGGGATGGTTTTGACTTCATCGACTTGTCTTGTTTTGATTTATCGCATGCTTCTTTCGACGGAGACTGTATTAAACTGCAACTCCCTGACCAGGGCACATTTCAAGTTAGGTATCGAAATATCGCATATGCAATATTTGCCGACAACCAACGCGTCGATTTAGCCGTGGAGATGGACGATTGCGATATATGCACCCGTACAGGAATTTTTTAACCTAATCATTGATAGCAAGCAGTATTTGACGAATGCTCGCGAGTATCAAGAAGTGTGTCGTTGAGTTTTTAGTGATGAATCCTGGTTCCACCGAGGTAAGCTCGAATTCCGCAAGGCTAAGGAAGCAGGGGCTGAGGTTAAACACAGTTTTTCTAAAATGATAAATGTCAAATTATTTATGCACGGGTCATTACAAGAAAACGGTTCATCATCAACACCAAAACCCCAGACGATGGGGATTTTTTTCAAATCGATAGTTCCCAAAATCGGGCCGATTCTCAAGCTTTTTCACTCGAATCCGGTACCGGCTCGAACATGCTCCAACCAACTGGGCACGAAGTGCCCGGTAATTCGGTCTCGGGATCATCACATTGCATATGCAAATACGCTCGGCTGATGAAATGAGCAGATACAGGAGCGGTGCCGAATAAAAAAAGAATGATCAGCAATTCATTAATAGATATTTTTCCGGAGCTGGCGAAGGTAAAACCTATCGAAGCGGCCAAAATCGCCCCGACTCCCAAAGTAGTCGCTTTGGTGGGGCCATGGATTCGAGTCATCAAATCGGGAAGCTTGATCAAGGCAAATGATCCAATCAGCATGAACAGGGATCCTGCCACGATTAAAAAAGCAATTACCATCTCCAATATTGTCTCATTCATAAATTCTCTCACTCGATAATGTCGCCGCGCATCACAAAGCGACAATAGGCAACCGTAGAAGTAAAACCGAACATGGCAAACAACAATGCAGTCTCGAAATAGACCGCAGTGCCAACCAACATTCCATACAATATAACCAAAGCAATCGTATTGATTGCCATGGTGTCAGCCGCCAATACGCGATCCATCACCGTTGGGCCCGCTGCCAAGCGGCATACATTCAATGCCAAGGCAACCCCCACCATTCCCAATCCGATATACAGGGCAATCTGAATCATTCAAAGATCCTTTTTAAGCGGGACTCGTAACGTTGTTTGATCAGCCGCACGATCGCTTGAGAATCACCGCTGTCCAAGGCGTGAACCAATAAACTTTTACTGTCCGCC
>JBGTHU010000765.1:0-1718 GCA_041745975.1 Mariniblastus sp. | reverse complement strand
CCCAAACAATCCCATCATCGAATTGGGCATAGTACAAAGGCTTGATCCCAAAGCGGTCTCGAATCAGCACCAACCGTTTTTCCGCCGCGTCGAACAAGGCAACCGCAAACTCTCCACGCAGTGAATCAACGCATTTCAAGCCTTCACGTTGGTACAACGGAACAATGATCGCGCTGTCGCTTTTAACGGTCGATCTTCGACCCGCAATCGCCAATTCCGTACGGATTTTCTTGTAACCGTAAAACTCGCCATTGACCGTTGCAGCGATTGTGCCATCTTCGGACAGGATCGGTTGATGCCCATGATCTAAACCGACAATCGACAATCGAGTATGCCCCAACACGGCGCCTAATTCCTGGAATCGTTTAACGCCGCGATCGTCCGGCCCTCGATGGATAATCGTGTCCAGCATTCGCTGGATGATTGAATGATCCTCGGTATGTGAATCGGGAAACCAATAGCCGGTTATTCCACACATTGATGTTTTTTCACTTTCATTTTTAAATCGTGGTAATTCGGTCGACTCGGCCCAGCACCGAAGTCAACAGAGCCTGCCTCATGAACACCGCGCCGGCCGCTTGGGCAAAATAAAGATTATGGCAGGTGTCGTCCAAGCTGGTATCAAGTTCATCGCGTCTGGCCAGTGGGTGCATGATTACCGCACCCGGCTTGAGTTGACTGGACGCCGACAATTTATATCGGTCTCCCAACTGTCGATAGCTATCTCCCAGGAACGCGATGGAATTAACGTAAATCACATCCAAATCGCTGAGCACTTCTTGAACATCGTTGGTAATTGAAAGCGGGATCGACGAATCTTCCAACGGACCGGTCAAATCGAAACCGACCGGATCAGCCAATTCGGAAACCAACGTGATTTTTTTGACTGCACCATTAAACAACAACGCCAACCGGAAGAAACTTTTGACCGCCCGCATCGATCCCGGCGTGCCAATGATGCCTAAGTGGATCTGTCGGTCAGCAGGACAGGTTTCGCTGGCCAATTCCGGTCGCCATTTAAGCAGAGCGTACCAATCCAACAATCCCTGGGTAGGGTGTTGCCCGGAACCATTTCCTGCATTGATCAATGGTCGTTTCAGATTGGTCATGATTTGGTCAACGCTTTCCGTCTCCGGATGCCGCAATATGACGACGTCACCATAAGTGTTAAACATTTCGCCGATATCGGCCAGCGACTCCCCTTTGGCAATCCCCGTGACTTGTCCGTCGGGGACGGAGAGTACTTTGCCGTCCAGTCGCAAAACGGCGCTCTCGAAAGACAATCGGGTCCGCGTACTGGCTTCGAAAAAAGCAGTAATGGCGATCTTTCCATCCAGTGGTTTGGCCGTTTCGACTTCTGCTGACTCTAGCAACGCACTCAGCTGGGCCAAAGCGACGACCGAACGCCGATCGAATTGCCGAGCATTGAGAATCGAAGTGCCATTCCATTGTTCCAGCGAAGCGCGATCAAGTTGATGGCCCAGCGACTTAATTAGATCCTCGGGCGGAAGTTTCAGTCCCTTACTATTCCCGTATCGATTGATCGATGGATTGGCGGAGTGGCAGTTCGAGTCGGCTTCCGGTGCCGTCATTTCTTCTTTGGTTGTAGCCGCTGGTTGTTTCATTTTTGTCACCAAATATTTTTTTGTTTTCTATCGATCAGCAACAAGACAATCAAGCTGAATGCTCCCAATCCCGCCAGCAACAAGCTGCCAAAG
>JBGTHU010000764.1:0-2210 GCA_041745975.1 Mariniblastus sp. | reverse complement strand
CCATCAGGATCCGCCCAGTATCATGTTGGCCCATACTCCTCTGCGTTATGAACGCCATTTACTGAGCGAAGGCTTCGAGGTGGCTAAATCATTCCATGCCTTTCGAGTTATTTTCTCACAGCAATTCGATGAGAGCATGGTAAAAATTCGGCTGCTGGAGCAGTCGACTGAAAAAGTTATCCAGCGTTACCCGAAACTGAAAATCCGTCCTGTTTCAGCCGAAAGTTACGCTGAAACGCTGCGACAAATCAATGAGTTGGGAAACGAAGTCCGCCGCGAAGGTTGGGGATTTGTACCATTGACTTCCGCCGAACTCGAATTCATGATAAAAAACTTGCGGCAAATCATTCGCTTTGATATGATTCATGCGGCTTACTACGAAGATCGTTTGGTGGGCTATATTGTCAATATTCCCGATTTGAACTGGGCACTTAAACGAACCTGGGGAAAGTCGGATTGGGTGCGGATGCTGCAACTTCCTTTTCTGCTTCGACGGGTACCAAAGACGCGAGTCATCGCGTTGGGTGTCGATCCAGATTTCCGCAGTAAAGGCACCGCGATGTTGTTGATCAGACAGCTCAGCGATCGCTATCATTTCTACGATGAATGGGAGTTCTCCTGGGTTCAAGAGGACAATCAAAAGTCGATCCGTGCCATCAGCCGAGCGATCCCATTGAACCAATTCAAGACCTGGCGAATCTACCAACGCAAAATAGTATCCGAATCAATATCCTAAGTACTGTTCGATTATTTTCTGTCGTCAATTGCTGTCGGTTTATGCTTTGCAAATGGAGCGTTCTTTCGTGAAGCGAAAGTGACGATAGGCTACTTATTGAACGAATGTTCCTAACCGAGGTGTCCTTTGCCACCCTTGTCTGCAATCCGAAATGATGCCCTTCAAATCTGGAATTCGGCACTAGATGCGATCAATCCAATTCGGTTGATCGAACAACACGTGCGGATTGATTCTCAGGGAATTCAACTGGGTAAGCTCTATCTGCCACATACCAATTATGCAAATATCCTGGTGGTTGGGGCCGGCAAAGCAGGCGCTGCCATGGCAGTTGGTTTGGAATCTGTGTTGGCTGGAAATCTGCCCGTGGGTAAATTGCTGCACGGTCAAGTGAATGTGCCGGAGGGCAATTACGGTCCTACTCGGCACATTGTACTGGTTCCCTGCCGTCCTCCTGCGGTCAATCTCCCCACCGATCGAGTGGTGGAGGCAACCAGTGCTCAGCTAAGTCTAATTCGGTCAGCCGCTAAAGATGACCTTGTGCTAGCTTTGATTTCAGGAGGTGGTTCGGCACTTTTGGAAAAACCAGTTCCCGCCATCGACTTGCAGTTTCTTATTGAGACCACCCAACGTGTGGCTGATGCAGGCGCCGATATCGTTCAGTTGAACTCGATACGAAGTCGCTTGAGTCAAGTCAAATCAGGGGGACTGGCTCGTCAATGTCGCAGCCGATATTTGGTAAGTCTGATCCTTTCCGATGTGATTGGTGATTCAATGTCCGCCATCGCTTCGGGGCCCACCATACTTCCCGATGGCCCTTTCGTGTCCACCTCCATGAACGTTTTGAGGGATTTGGGTATCGACCCCAATCAGTTGGCCCCGGCGGTTCTAAATGTCTTGATGCAACCCCCAACCGAGTTTCAAGTGGTTCCCCAACTCTATCCGGTCATCCTGGGAAATAATCAAGCAGCGGTTGTCGCGGCGAGTGAAGCCGCCAAAAAACTAGGGTATCGGACCGAACTGGAAATTGTC
Source organism: Mariniblastus sp. (assembly GCA_041745975.1). Lineage (GTDB taxonomy): Bacteria > Planctomycetota > Planctomycetia > Pirellulales > Pirellulaceae > Mariniblastus. The sequence continues at coordinate 445 of JBGTHU010000764.1, read as the reverse complement.
GGAGACGTACACCCGACTGACCCTCCCCATATAGCCCGGGGAGAGACCGCTGAAGCGGCAGGTCGGCGTCTGGCCAGAATATTGGCTAAACCCTGGAAACCATTCTCTCATCACCGTTCGATGGATCAAGTCGAAATGCCGCATCAACAAACGGTGCCAGCGGTCAATGAACGGTGGTGCTTCATTTCAGGGGGCGAACCCACCGTCAAATTGCCTGCGAATCCTGGCCGAGGGGGACGCAACCAGCATTTAATTCTCAGTGCCATTGACGAATTGATCCATGGCATCACTCCCGTCGGTGAGTTCTGTCTTTTATCGGGTGGGACCGATGGTGAAGATGGCAGCACCACGGCGGCCGGTGCACTGTTTGATCATCTGCAATTCAAACATTTGTGCGATCGGATTTCTGCTGAGATCGAGATCGATGGAAATCGTAATTTCGTTG
>JBGTHU010000763.1:0-6566 GCA_041745975.1 Mariniblastus sp. | reverse complement strand
GTGTCGGCGACTGATTGAAGGGTGACCAATCACTATTTGGTTTCCCTCGCTACGTCCCACCGTGACGGGTAACGGCAACACCCATGCGGCTTTCCCTTGCCCCATCTCATTGTCCAATAAAATGAACTTGTAGTTCAATATTAGGTTCCTTATATTACCTTGACCTCTTTGGATTGTTGATCACCACCTGCGGCAACCTGGCCAATGATCCAATTTTGATGTCCCAAATCACCGAGGATGCGACCAATCGATTCGGCAAAAAAAGGATTGACGATCATCACCAATCCGATCCCCATATTAAAAACACGGAACATCTCGTCAGTGGCGACTTGGCCAAGTTGTTTCAACCATGGAAACACCGCCGGTTGTTGCCAGGACTGGCTATCGATTTCAATCTGCAAGCCTGCTGGAAGAATCCGCTCAATGTTCTCGGCCAACCCGCCACCGGTGATGTGAGCGATACCGTGGACAACCCCCTTCTTTTTTTTGTAGTGGGCCAGCACGTTATGCACGGCTTTGGTGTAAATCACGGTGGGAGTCAGCAACACATCGGCAACGGTCTGATCTGAATTGTGAAACTTTTGGTCGGGAGAAATTTTTTGAATATCGAAAACAATTTTTCGCACCAGACTCATTCCGTTGGAATGAATCCCGCTTGAGGCGATACCAATCAAAACGTCACCTTCCGCAATTGCCGATCCATCGATTAGTTCTTTTTGATCAACCACCCCAACGCAGAATCCCGCCAAGTCATATTCGCCGCGTTGGTACAAGTCGGGCATGATGGCGGTTTCGCCACCCAGAAGGGCACAATCGGCTGCCACGCAACCGTCGCTAATACCTTGTACGATCTGTTCCAATCGCACAGGATCATCGTGCGACATTGCGACATAATCTAAGAAAAACAACGGTTCGGCACCGCAACAGACCGCGTCGTTAACGCTCATCGCGACCAAGTCAATCCCCACAGTGTCATGTCGATCCACCATCTGAGCCAATTTCAGTTTTGTACCTACCCCGTCAGTGCAAGAGACCAAAATCGGATTTTCATAATTTCGCCGAAAGAGCCGTCCTGGAAAGTCGAGTTGGAACAGCCCTGCAAAACCGCCATCAAGTTTTCGTACGCGGGGAGAAAAAGTCCGGTGCATCAATCGCGGGAGTCGTTTCATCGACTCCCGATAGATATCAAGATTGACCCCCGAATCCTTATAGGTAATACCGGACATGAACAATTCGTAAAAATTTGGTTAACAGTAATTATATTTAATTGATACAGTGTGCCCGAAAGAACCGTTTTTGGCAAGCATCCAAACTGGTTTGTGGATTGTTTTAACTCAACGGTCAGCACATTGAATCTATCGGGTGGACGCGGCAGATGATCTGTCGAGCTGATTTGTCGTTTGGGAGTTTTTGTAGTTGATACGTTTTCTTTCCCATCTTACCCATAAAACGCATACCACGCTCGTCGGTGGATCAAGCTGCGATCGGCTTCACTTTAAGTCGCTCGGGGATTTCGTTTTGACTCGGTTTCTGGTTTGATTGAGTCTAAAATTATAATGAATTTACCATTTAGGGATTTTTTTCGGGCACAGACTAACAAAAACTTCCAATTATGATTCTGGTAACACATAGCGAGCTGTCGTCGGTTAGCGACTATTGAACATATATTGCGCTTTTTCAAGGAAGTCACACCGAAAACCTGGATTTACCAGCTTGGAATTTGGCACACGATCCCGATCTGGAAGGTAACTTTGGTTCTGAATCGAAGAAACCTTCCCAGAATCATGGGGGCCGGCTTCCATCGTGGAATCCGGTTTGCCATTCCACATGTTGACACCAGGAAAATCGGCTCATGTTAATGCAAATGAAGCACTACCATCCGAAGTTACAATTTAATCATATTTTACCTTATGGCGCCGTGATGCATGATCAAGGCGTTCAATTTGTCATTTTCAGCCGCAACGCTACGGAAATGCGGTTGCTGTTGTACGATAACGTGAGCGATTTAGAGCCAGCGGAAGTCATTGTCTTTAATCCCAATCATGATCGTTGGGGAGACATCTGGAGCATTTTCGTGCCGGGATTGAGTGCCGGTCAACTTTATCACTTTCAATGTGATGGCCCCTTCGATCCGCGCCGTGGGATGCGGTTCGATCCCAAGGCGAGGCTGATTGATCCCTACGCAAAAGCACTCGCTGGTGAATTTCAAACATCAAAAGACGGAATCGTGCGACCGCCCAAGTGTGTTGTGGTCGATGATTACTTCGATTGGGAAGACGACCGACACATCAACCATGATATCTCCCAATCAGTCATCTATGAAATGCACGTTAAAGGATTTACCAATGATCCGTCCAGTGGTGTCCAGCACCCCGGGACTTACTTGGGTGTCATTGACAAAATCCCTTACCTCAAGTCACTGGGAGTGACTGCTGTTGAATTGATGCCAGTTCATGAGTTCCCCATTTTGGGACCCGACGGCAAGCTTCCGCCTCGCAAAAATTATTGGGGCTATGACCCACTGGCTTTTTTTGCGCCCCACCGAGGCTACGCCGCTGGAACCGTACCTGGCAGCCAGGTCGATGAGTTCAAGCAGATGGTGAAGGCGCTCCATAAGGCCGGCATCGAAGTCATCCTGGATGTCGTATTCAATCACACTTGTGAAGGAAATGAACTTGGTCCGACCCTCAGTTTCAAGGGCTTGGAGAATTCTGTTTATTACATGTTGGAGCAAGACAAACGCTACTACAAAAATTACTCGGGTTGCGGCAATACGGTCAATGGCAATCATCCCATCGTTCGAGAAATGATCTTTCACTGCCTGAGACATTGGGTTCACAACTATCATATTGACGGATTCCGATTCGATCTAGCGTCCATTCTCAGCCGTGATCGCAATGGACACTTGGTCCCCAATCCGCCTACCGTCGAAGTGATTGGTGAAGACCCCTTGTTGGCCGATACAAAAATTATCGCCGAAGCTTGGGATGCAGCCGGAGCCTATCAAGTCGGTTCGTTTGGAAATAACCGCTGGGCTGAATGGAATGGGCGATTTCGCGATGATATCCGTGGCTACTGGCGAGGCGATGCGGGGAATAGGGGGGCACTGGCGACGCGCTTGGCGGGTTCAGCAGACCTGTATCAACCCGGCGGCCGGCCTCCTTGTGCCAGCATCAATTTTATTACTTCTCACGATGGCTTTACCATGAATGACTTGGTGAGCTTTCAGTCAAAACACAATCTGGCCAACGGCGAAGATAATCGCGATGGAGACAATCATAACATCAGTGAAAACTTCGGTGTCGAAGGCCCTTCTGATGATCCGCAGATTGAAAAAATGCGAGTCAAACAGATCAAGAACATGATGGCGACACTGCTGCTGTCTCAGGGGGTACCGATGATCGTGGCGGGAGATGAGTTTCGCCGCACCCAACAAGGAAACAATAACGCCTACTGCCAAGACAACGAAATTTCCTGGATCGATTGGACTCTTAAAGATAAAAATGCCGACCTCGTTCGCTTTGTTCAATCACTGATCGAGTTTCGCAAGTCTCAACCGACCGTGCGGCGATGCCATTTTTTGACGGGTGTCCCCGATAGCGCCAATGGTTGGGCCGACGTCAGTTGGTACAGTCCGGTAGGTACGGCCGTTGACTGGCATGCGGATGATCATCCGATCAGTTGCCTCTTGTCCGCTCCGGGAGAGAAAGACGATCCACAACAAGTCGGGCGTGAAGTATTGCTGATGTTCAATTCCGGACAATCCGTTTGCCGATTCTTGATCCCCACCATCGCTAAATCAAAGCAGTGGCGGGTGTTTATCAATACGGCCGCCGATTCACCCCAAGATATCTTCCCACGACTCGACGGCCCGTTGGTCTCCAATAACGGAAGCGTCAGCATGCCGGTAAAATCGATGGTGGTTTTGGTGGCAGATCAATCTCCCATTACAAATTCGTGAAGTGTGCTCCATTGCTAAATTGCAGACAAGGGATTTAAATAACGATGAAAGGTTTTTTGGGGGTTGACTTGGGGACCCAAGGCTTAAGCTTGGTTTTTACTGATTCCCAAGGAAACGTGATTGCTGAATCGGGAGGAGACTATCCATTTGTCGATGGGTTGGGGGCGGGTTGTTATGAACAGCGCCCGCAAGATTGGGAAACGGCTTTGACATCAGCCGCTGCCGATCTAAACCGTCAATTGGATTCCGCTCAGATTCGTGCAGAGGTGCAAGCGATCGGGATCGCCGGTCAGATGCATGGCGAGGTGTTGATCGACGATCACCATCAAACGATCCCCACGGCGCGTCTGTGGTGCGATAGTCGCAACGATGAAGAAGGCCATTTGTTGACGGAACTTCTGCAGCTGAAAGTCCCCAAGCGAGCCACCATCGCTCGCTGGTTGTGGAGCATACGCAATCGCGCCGAAACCGCGGCGCGGGTGGTGAAAATTACCACCCCAGCCGGGTGGCTGGCCTGGCGCTTGACGGGTCAATTCAACTTGGGCGTGGGGGATGCCTCAGGCATGTTTCCTATCGATCCACTGACTCTTGATTATGATCGAGTTGCATGGAAGCAGTTGACCACTTCAATTCCTGAGTTTTCACAATTGGAACTCGAATCGATATTGCCAAAGGTCGCATGTGTTGGTCAAGACGGCGGTCGATTAAATGAGCAGGGTGCCAAAATACTAGGCCTTCCACCAGGCATTCCTGTGGCACCAGCCGAAGGTGATCAACCAGCTTCTTTGGCGGGTGCCCTGATCGGGGCCGCTGGAATGGTCTCCGTTAGTTTCGGAACTTCGGTTTGCGCGAATTCGGTCGGAGATCATCCGTTTCAGGGAGTCGATCCGGGAGTTGATCATTTTTGTGCACCCGATGGAAAACCAATTAATATGGTATTTTTGCGAAATGGGACGACCTACATGAATTCGCTGGTCAAGCTATTTACCAATCGCGTTGGCCTTCAAGAAGACAACAATGACGGCTCCTTTTCCGACGTCATGCAACAAGTGCTTTCAGCGGCAGATGATTGCGGGGGATTGATTGGGATTCCATTTATGGATGATGAACCGGGTTTGTCCATCACCTCCGGTGGGCTGGCGTCGATTCAATTTATAAACCAAGATAATCTGAGGGTAGGAAATATAGTTAAGGCAGCGCTGCTGGCGACGATGTTCAATTTGAGAATCGGCGTCGAAAAACTCGATCGACAGGGCTTTCCCAAAAACGAGTTGATTCTCTCCGGCGGGCTGACTCGGACACCCCAATTGGCTCAAATCTTGGCCGATGTGATGAATACTCCCGTCAGTTTGCTCCAAAATGCGGCCGAGGGCTGCGCCTGGGGCGCGACCCTGTTGGCTCGTTATCGAGATCTCTGCTTAGGGAAACCCGATGGTGATGGGACAGTGACCTGGGAGTCGTTTCTGAATGAGATAAGGTCGGACAACGCGATTCGCTTTCAACCGTCTCCCCCATCGGTTGGTGTCTTTAATCTCAGCTATCAAAAATATTGCCAAATTATACAGTCCATCATTCAATAAATCGACCCGCAAGTCTATCATAATGCTGTTGACTTAATGCTGTAATCGTTCATCAGTACACTGGGAGGTCTACTTGATTCATTTAAACGATCTGGTTGAAATTAAGGCACCAACCGTTTGTCTTCGTGCTAGCCATGACTTGCGCTACAATCAGAAATTCTTGCTGAGATATTTCCGGCGACTGAAAACTGCTTCGACCGTGATCATGTTGATGCTGTTGGCCACCGGTTGGAATTCGCCGATGGCGGAAGCGTGGCAGCAAACAGAGAGAGCGATTCGGCATGAATTTGAATTGAGCAATTGGCAAGTATCCCTCGACGGCGGTACGGTTTTCCAACCGATCAAAGTTCCGGGAACTGTCGAAGATCAAATTGATGTCAATTTCGATGGCGTTTCGATTTACCAAACGACACTTCCGGAAGTTTCACTCGCCCCGGGGCAGCGATTTTGGATCTCTTTTGAAGGGGTGGCAACCGAAGCAACGGTCTATTTGAATGATCAATTGGTGGGAAAACATTTGGGTGCTTGGACTCCGTTTCATTTGGATTTGACGGACGCTCTCAATCCCTCACTCGCCACCGAAAAGAGCGATCATTCGAACCGAACAAGACCATGGCGTTCAATCGATAATCAATTGAAGGTGGTGGTTGATGAAAAAGTTGGCCACAATACTCAGGGGTTCCTACCCGTGATCACGCACCATTTCGGTGGGATTTGGAAACCCGTACGCTGTGCCGTTCGTGAATCGGTAATCATTGACCAAGACGCCGTTGTTTTCCATAGAAGATTTGATCCTCAGCGAATCGAAGTCGAGGTTCCAGTAGTACACCACCCCGATATCGATCTCGGTTTTGCAATCTATATCCGCCCGGCTGCAAATTCAGCTGCCAATTTAGGTTCAAATGCAGGCGAAGGTTCAGAGATTGGATCAGATTCACGCCCAATTTCAGCTGCAAATAGTGCAATCAACGAGAACTGGGTGCAACTAACAGCAGTTTCACAAACACGAACCAGAACCCAACCCA
>JBGTHU010000762.1:0-6717 GCA_041745975.1 Mariniblastus sp. | reverse complement strand
TACAATAGGGAGGACTTTTACTTTTTGTCAAAGCCATTCAAGCTTAATGCCATTGGGCTGAACTCAATCGGCTGAGCTGCTACAGCTTTGTCAAAAAAGGGGCCAGCTGCTTTCCGGTGAGACGGTAAAAACGGGGAAAATTAACTTGAATCCCAAGGGTTTGACCGCTTCAATGACAAAGTCTAGGTAAGAGTCGCGAAATAGTCGCGAAATCGGTTTGAGTTATTTTTGCCAATTTATGCAATTTGTGGCTTTAAGGAGGGCGGGATTACCCGCAGAGGACTGAATTGAATTTGTTTTTGTATTGCGATCTTGATAGACCTAAGGGTTGTTCGTTTTTCTTGTGGAGACTGTTTGTTTAAGGTTTTGGTCGAGATCGATTGGATCGTCGATAAAAATACAATCGTGCATCCCGACTTGTGCGTTGTCGAAGGCGAGATTCCGGTCGAATATCTCAAAAAGCGCCCTGTGTTGATTACGGAAATCACTTCCAATTCAACGGTGCTAAAAGATCGCACAGCAAAGTTTGAGCTCTATCAATCTCAAGAGATTCCTTACTATTTGATCTCTGACCCGGCAAACCAGCAGCTGCAGATTTTTCGTTTGGTCGATGGCCAATATCAACCGCAAAATTTCTCGTCCTCGTTTTTGTTTGAGTTGAATGACCAATGTTTGTTGGACGTTGATTTAGGGACGTAGCTGAGAAGGTGATGATCGTAAATTTGTTGGTCATGCAAGGAATACACAAAATCAATCAAATTAACGATTTATCATTTCGAAAAACCATAAACGGATACCTGGTGTCTAAGCCACGAAAATCACGAATAAACATGAATAAACAGGAATAGAATTAATCGGCTTGTCCAGTAATCGTTTACCTATTATAACGATGATTGGTTCCGAACAAGAAAATACTCAACACTTCGTTCGAGTGCAGGAGGGTGTGTGGGGCGAACGGAAGCCTGTGGTGTGTTGCGTCGGCAGGATCGTTTGTTCGGCGGTTGCAATTACTTTATGAGTCAAAATTGATTTGAGAAGAAGTTTATGTGTTACTCCGTCATGCGTGAACATTGGTTGGTGCGGTTGTATTCACTTGTGTTCGCAACGCTGGGTTGTTACCACGCCGTTGCCCAAGAGGCTGTCCCGCTGGCGTTACAGGCGGAGCAACGAATTGAGATTTGGGTTGGCACATTGGAGACCAACGTTATCAAATTAAAGCTCCAGTTGACAATCAAGTTCGCGGAAGATGGGAGCCTGAAAGGGGAACTGCTCAGCCCAGACCAAACCTCGACTCCCCTTCCGCTTGATCAAGTCACTCGAACTGAGGAATCATTAGGATTCGTGATTCAGCGATCGCAAGTCATTTTTTCTGGCAAATTGGACGAAGCGCAGCAGGTCGCCAGTGGTGAATTTCAGCAACAGGGAAATAAAATTCCGCTGACGATGACTCGCATTGAAGAAGCGATTACGGTCCAACACATTGCGACTTGGTACGGACAGACAACCATCGGGGTTCGCCCTTTTGAAATTCAGATTCGGCAGCTGGTTGACAGCCTGGGGGACGAATCGGCTAGGTTGGATTTGATTTCCGAGAGCGCGTTTAATCAAACGGTCGGTTTTGAGAGGGAAGCCGGCTCCGTGCGGATCGGCAGCTTACGAACCGGAATTGAGTTGCGGGGAGAAATACAGGGAACGGGAGACCGATTAACAGGGGAATTGTCACTGGGAAGAGTTTCGTTCCCGATCGAGTTGACGAAGATTCCGTTGGAGCAAACCAAGCCTTGGCAATTCGAACGAACTCAAACGTTGGCTCCTCCGCTTCCTTATCGCTTAAGCGAATTCACGGTGGTGCCTCGTCAAGTCGATTCCAAATTTGAACCGAATGTGACGTTAGCAGGCACTGCCACTGTGCCGGAGGGTGAAGGGCCTTTTCCCTGCGTTATTTTGGCGACAGGAACCGGCCTGAAAGACCGAGACAATCAGTTTTCCGGTCACCGTCCCTATGCGATTCTGGCCGACCATTTGACTCGCCAAGGATATTTGGTCTTGCGCTATGATGATCGTGGTGTGGGTAAGTCGTCAGCACCCAATGCCAATTTCAATTCGTTGTCACTGGCCGCCGATTTGGAAGCGGTGTACCTTTGGGCTCGCCAGTTGGATTGGGTTGATGCCAGCCGTATCGCGTTGATCGGGCACAGCGAAGGTGCGTCCTTGGCCGCGATGGTGGCCGTTCGACAAAAGGAAGTTGCAGGATTAATCTTGTTGTCGCCGCAAGGGATTCCGGGAAAACAATGGGTCAAATCTCAATTGGTACGCAGAGGATCGACGTATCAAGTTCCTATGGAGATTGTCGAAAAACAATTGCAATTTTTTGATCAAATGATTGATTGGGCGGTTGCCGATCAGGCTCTTTCAAAGGAGGCGATCGATCAATTGGTCGAGCAATTATTCGGTAAATTAAATGAACTGCAGCTGTTCGAGTTTCGTATCGATAATTTAGCGGATGGATCCTTTGCGGCATTCCAATCGAATTGGATGAAGTTTTTTCTAAATTATGATCCGCGTTCCACATTTGCCTATGTTTCGATGCCGATTTTGATGCTGGCAGGCGCCAAGGATGCGGAAATGGTAGTCGACCAGAACTTGGCCGCGATCGAATTGGCGTTGCGCGCAGGTGGAAATAATCAATTGACACAGCGAGTCTTTCCGGAGTTAAACCACCATTTGCAATCCTGCGTGACGGGAACGCCGGAAGAGACTATGCGATTGACCGAATCGATATCGCCCGCCGTGATGGCCCAGATCAGTGAATGGTTGCCGACCTGTTGGAACGAGTAAAACAAAACGAGGGGCAGATCCGGCTGTCTTCGGTAGGATTGGTCATTTTCTGCCAATGAAATCATTTGTCAGTTCTTCCTTTTTGGCTCGGGCGAGTTTGTACGGAATTGCGCTGCTCTCTGGAATCGCGGGGCTGGGCTACCAAATCACTTGGGCTCGCATGTTTGCCGTCGGCTTGGGCCATGAGTTGCCCAGTGTTTTGGCGCTGGTAACCGCTTTCTTTGCTGGACTGGCTTTGGGGAGTTGGCTGCTGGATACCCCTCTGGCACGTTCCCGTCGTGCTGCTGATTGGTACATCGGATTAGAGCTGGTGATTGCCGGATGGGTGATGGTCACGATTTGGATGATCCCCCTATTGAATGGACTGGCTCATGATTGGATCGGCACCGATCCGTCGGGACTGTGGCACTGGGGCGTGGCCTTCTTGCTGCCGATGGTCGGTTTGCTGCCGGCGACTCTGGCGATGGGAGCGACGTTGCCAGCGATGGATCGATTTGCGGCGAATTGGATCAGTGATCGCCGAATTGTTGGCGGGCTGTATGGGGCCAATACGCTGGGTGCAGTGCTGGGAACTCTGTTGTCGGCCTTTTTCATCAATCAATTTTTCGGGTACAGTCGTTCCCTGATGATGTTTGCCTTGCTGAATGTTGTCTGTGCTGGAATCGTGTGGCTGTTTTTTCGGAAGGCCTGCAATCCCGCAGCGGAAATGGCGGCGGGTGAAAAATTGGAATTAGAAATGTCGACTGGCTCAGGTCGTTTGCAAGATTATCCGCAAGATCATTCACCGGAGCTGGCCACGATTATTCCTATCGCGTTATGCACGGGATTGTTGGGGATTGGTTTCGAGGTCGTGGGCGTTCGCGCGCTCAGTAGTATCTTTGCCAATACGGTCTATACCTATGCAGCGACCTTGTCGGTGTTTCTGTTGGGAACAGCGGGGGGCGGGTTTATCTATCAAAGTATCTTGCGTCGGTTTTCGTTTCAGCGATTACTGTTTTGGTCCTTGTTACTGACGTCGCTGGCATGTTTGATTGGGTTGCTGTTGTTGGATGATGCCCGCGCGTGGTATCGAACGGTACGGCAAGCGACCGGCAGCGTAATGATGGCAGAGATGGCAGTATCGGGTTTAGTATTCGGTTGGCCCTCATTGATGATGGGGATCACCTTCAGCCACTTGGCTCAATCCGCGAGGCATCGATCGGGGGGAGTCGGTCAAGTGATGGCGGTCAATACGGTGGGGGCTGCACTGGCGCCGATTGTTTTTGGTTTGGTGTTGATTCCGGAGCTGGGGCTGAAATGGTGTTTGTTGCTGGTTGCCGGGGGATACGTGTTGTTGATCCCCGATTGGCAACGATGGCGCTGGCTGATCCCCTTGGGTTTATTGGTTTCGATCGGGATCGCTTTCCAAGTGCGGATGGATATGACTCTGGCACGCAATCAAGACGTCGTTTTGACGGAAAAAGTGGGAGTGATGGCGACCGTGGCGGTAGCTCAAACGGCTCAAGGGCACCGCGGTTTACGGGTCAATAACCACTACATCATGGGAGGCACAACTAATTTGGCTTTTGAGCGAATTCAAGGTGTGTTGCCGATGCTGTTGCATCCCAATCCGCGGCAGATGTTATTTTTAGGGGTTGGCACGGGGATCACGGCGGCGGCGGCCACGATAGATGAACAGGTCCATGTGACGGCCGTGGAGTTGGTGCCAGAGATTGTCGATGTGCTACCGTTTTTTGAGCCTTACAATTTCGCCCCGCGTCGCAATCCGCAGATCGAGATTTACATTTCTGATGCGCGACGGTTCGTCAGGGCGAATGAGCAAAATTTTGATGTGATCGTCGGCGACTTGTTTCATCCGGGACGGGATGGAGCGGGGTCGCTGTATACGGTCGAACATTTCGCCGCGATTCGCGATCGATTGAAGCCGGAGGGTGTCGCTTGCATTTGGTTACCTTCTTATCAAATGGACTCGGAAGTTTTACAGATTGTCATTCGTAGTTATTTGGAGGTGTTCCCCAATGCGGTCGCTTTGTTGGGCAAATTTCAAATCGATCATTTGGCCATCGCCCTGGTCAGCGACGTACGGCATTTGCAAGAGAAGGAAGATTATTGGGAGACGCGTTTGGCCGGTCGCAATTTGACCGAGAGTCTCAATGCGATAGGAATTCAACGTCCAGAACAACTGCTGGGACGGGTCTTGGCAGATAATCAAACCTTACGCCAGTACGCGGGAACCGGCCAATTAAATACTGATGATCTACCACTGGTTACTTATCTGGCGCCTCGATATATGCAGGCCGGATATCCACGTCGCTGGCAGCGGTATCGAGACTTGAATGAACTCTTTCGGCCAATTCGATCGGAATTTCGATCGGAATTTTACTCCGGTCTGCCAGAGTCGTCGCAATTGAGTCTTGAGCAATTCTGGTTGGCGCGGGATCTGTATTTGGAAGCGATGACAATGCAACACAGTGACAAAACCGATCGCTTGCTGCAGGCCCTGGCCGCAGATCCGAATTTTGATGAAGCGTATCAAGAGAGTTTGACGGTGGCCGAATTGATGTTGGCCGAGCGGTTGCCGCGGCAAGCCAAAGCCTGGTTGACCAAGGTGATCGCAGTGCGGGCTGAAACGCAGAAGGCTCAACGTTTGTTGGAATCGATTTCTGATCAGTAAGGCCTTGGTTTGGAGTTTAGGCTCAAAGGGCCGACACAAACTTGCAATCGAGGCTAGTTGCAGCTAAAATTTGGCTTCATTGTTGGATATGAAAGCGAACGGCGGATAAAAACTTCCCTTTAACATGAGCGTCTTGGAAAGATGCGGCTACTTTTAGGGAAAAAATTTGTAGCTGCCGCTCGCCCAATACTTCGTCGAATTTTAATTAGAAAATAGAACTTCCCATGCCAGAATCGATATTTCATTCCAGTCTCGAAGGGGCTCAACACGGTCCCAAGGGTTTAGATGGCTTTTTGAGTTTTGTCAAGCAGTCCGGTGGTGCCGGCTGTCAACCGTCCAACTACATGTTGGATGGCAACGAAGATGGAACAAAATTCAAGTCAGCGACCGAAATTAAAGCGGCGTGCGACCGATATGAACTGAAACTGGATGGGATTTCAGCCCATTGTCCGTTCTGGGTGCATACCAGTGCGTGGACCGGCACCCGCTCCGGGCATCCCTTTATTCACGGATCACAACAAACGAGTTCCCCTAAGGCACTGGAACAGTTTTATGAAGATTACTTGCTGCGATTGATGGATTTGGCGGCCGAGCTGAATATCAAAATCATTCCTATGTTTTGGGGAGTCGCTTTTGGGTGGGAATTAGCGACCGGGTACCCTTGGGGTTTTTGGAGCGGCCCCGGTTTTGATTTGTTCAAAGAAGGCCAGCAACGATTTATTGATAAGACCGCAAAACTACGGCAGCATGCCAATCAATTGGGAATTTACTTGGCACATGAGATTCATCCGGGGACTGCGGCGGTCTGTGCCGATGAGTTCAATATGTTAGTGGATCTCTGTGATGGTGATCGCTGCTTGGTCGTTAATGCCGATCCTTCCCACTGCTGGGAAGGTGAGAGCTGGGAAGATCGGTTTTTGAAGGTTGGCCCGAGAGTCTACGGTTGCCACGTCAAAAATTTCACCGTGCGACCGAATGTACCGTTGCGAAAAATGGAGCCGAATTGGCGCGACCGGGCGATGCAGTTTACCGATTTGGGAACTGGGGATCTGAATCTGGTTCGCTATGCTGAATTGATGATTCGAATTGGGTACCCTCAACGTTACTGCGAAGTGATGGGGACTTCATCGGCACCGATGATTGTGGAAGCGGAAAGTAACTACCGTGATGGCGATGCGACCAGTACTGATGGTATCCAATGGGTC
>JBGTHU010000761.1:0-5239 GCA_041745975.1 Mariniblastus sp. | reverse complement strand
CTGCGAATTGCGATCGACTTGGCCGGTGCTAAGAATCTGGTTGACGAAGCGTTGGCGATGGGCAGCGCCCAAGCCGACCCTGTGACCCAAGGGTTTTTGGAACTGGTTCCCAATATGAACAGCATTTCGATTACGATGGATATGTCGGGAGGCGACTTGTTGGGGCTGACCTTCTCCTGCAAGGATTCTGAGTCGGCTCAAGAGCTCAAAGAGGCGCTCGATGGAATCTTTGCCATCGCCAAAATGACCGGTGGGCCAATGATTCAACAGATGAGCCAAGACAACCCGGCGATAGCTGAAGTAGGCCAGCAACTGCTGCGATCTTTGACCCCTCGTCTAGAGCAAAACGAAGTGATGGTTAAAATTGCCAAACCGGAAGGTTTGGAGGCGGTTATCATGAATGCCATGCAGGGATTCGGCATGGGCGGCGGCGGATTTGGCCCTGATTTCTAATCTGTGGTTGGTTAACGTTGATCCCACTGCTTAACGCGGCCCCAATCGAGCTCGTCTCGGTTGGGGCCGTTTTGCGTGAGGGTTCAGGCCTTAAAAATAGCCTGCAAGCAGATTTGGCTCCAAGTTTCAAAGTCGTCAATTTGCTCAAGCAAGCGATCGACGGGCTGAAACCCCGATTCAATGATGTCGGTTTCCCGAGCCGAGACTGAGGGCTGATCGAGCGAAAAGAGGTGGACGATGCCTAAATGTACCTTTCCGACTTCGTTTTGATCATCATTGATCAGGCCGATTAACTTTTCTTGATAGGAAGAATCAAGGCAAACCTCTTCCTTAAGTTCGCGATCCATTCCGACCCGGTAGGGTGAATGGTCCGCTGCGTCATCCGATGACACGTGCCCGCCGATCCCCACACTCCTTTTTCTATGCAATCGCGACTCGCCTTGACCGGTTCCGCGACGATACTGAAATAAGGACAGCCCCAGTTCTGGATCCTCATACTGAAACAAACAATACGGGATCAACTGTTTGAATGTTGGATCTTGCTCCATTTTATCTCGAGGCAAATACCGCGTGTTGATCGGATCAAGCAAGGTATCCAGATAACGTTCGGGTTGATTACAAAAGCCCTGGAAATGACCACACTGATGAAAAAGCTCAGTTTTCACCACCATCACATGTTCAACGGTCGAAATCGACATCTTAATTTTTTCAAACCCGACATTTTCAGAAGAGGTGTCAGACCCTCTCCGGTAAGGAACGTAGAAACGTGGAAATTAACTCGAATCCAAAGGGTCTGACCCCTTTTCTGACAAAGTTGGCCTAAAAGTCCATTCCGTCTCGACCGCCACGCCCCCCCATGGGTGGGGTTTGCTCAGTTGGTGCTGGTGTCCGGCGTCTTCCGACCTCCAACGAATCATCGGTCTGCAACAGCAATTGCTTATACCGAGTTCGATCCTGCATATCGTTTGTGACGCTGAAGGTTCCATCTGAGTTCATGATCAACATTTCACGGGCGGTATGGTAGCGCATTGGATCGGAGTTGGGAGTTTCCAACTCATGACCACCCAAGACATCGACCAAGACAGCGTCAGAGATAATGGGTGCTTTCTCAAGGCGATGAACTTTGCGGCTGATCGGATGCGCCACATGAGCATCGAAAGCAAATTCGAGTGCTTCGCCTCGATAGGTCATTTTGCGACCTGGCAGCAAGGATTTAAAGACTGCGTTCCAGACATTGACGACCAACTCTGCGACTGGTTCGTTTTCAGGAATATCGAATTTTCCGACTCGAATGCTCCGTCCGATTTCGATTTCGCCACCGACAACTTCGGCATTTCGTGGTTTGACGGTAACATCGAAAGGATCGGACCACTGAGTTGGGCGGCAATCAAGTAATTTCCAAGCGAAACCTTGGGGAATTTCGATCAAATCTTCGTAACCTTCTTCGTAAATCAAGAATGTTGTTTTGTCGGGATCATTGGGATCTTCTTTTTCTTTGGCAGCGGCCAATCTGGCACGAACCAGCGGATCTTTCATTTGGGATAAGATTTCGGTAAGACGATAGTTTCGGTCACCTTCACCGGGGTCACCATCAGCGCCACCGGTTCCGCCAGGTAATCCGCCGCTGGCGCCACCATCGCGGCCCCCTCGACCAGCTAGACCACCTCGTCCACCTCGCCCCCCTCGTCCCTCGCTACCCTCGCCCAAGCCGCCAAGGTCTCCCATATTACCCAGATCTCCCATGGCCCCCCCCATGCCGGGGTCACTCCCCATTCCCCGACCTCGAGGATCGCCTCCGGTGCCTCGACCTCGAGGATCACCTCCAGTGCCACGGCCTCGGGTACCGCCCCGGCCTCCCATTCCTCCCATACCCATTCCGCCGCCTTCTGTAGTCGCAACGGTTTCCAATGTTTCCGCGTTTGGATCAAACAACCAAAGTCGGACACGATATTGATACTCCTTGCCATTTTCAGCGGTAAAATCAAAAAAACGTACCATTTTCTGATCTTTTTGGGGGACTCGTTTGTCGAGAGCTTTTCTGAATTGCGAATCATCCGATCCAGCCCGTACTAAAGCCGCAGTATCGACGGGTGCATCGTCAGTTTGTTTACCGCCTGTTTTGAACAATTCGGATCGATCGAAGCGTCTTTCCTGGTCATTATCCCGTGGCAGCGGATCGAAAATTCGCTTTTTCAGGGACGGGTGGACTGCCAAATTCCGGTAATCGAAATCCAATAAAGCGGGGATCGGGGCAGTTAGGACAGGATCATAGAGGTTGGGATCAACGATTTCCGGTGCTGATGGAAAATCAGATTTGGGAAGTCGCGATAAACTATTGGGAATCAACTTGTTGGCTTTTTCGATTTGTTCTGAGATATCGACCCAATCGCCCCATTCGTCTCCATTTTTTTGCCGACGTTGAACTTCAACATGCCGGTAGTCGGGTTTGTCTCGATCGGGATAATAGCCGATTCCATCCAGAAAACTTTTCTGAAACTCTTCGAACTGTCGCTTAAAATCGACCACTCCGGAGACGACCAGCAAATTGTACATCAGCGCAGTTTGGCTGGTGGAATCCATTCCTGAGTGGGTTGGCCGGAGGGTTGGGGAGGTGAGTTGGTGCAAATTTAAGATTTGGCTACCGACAATTTGATCGTCATCGACGACTTGATTTCGCGACCCTTGATTACCCCCGCGAGGTTCACCGCCACCGAATTCACTGCCGCCACCCAGTCCACCTGGTCCTCCTAACCCACCCAGGCCACCCAGGCCACCTTCGATTCCCCCACCGCCGCGAGGATCACCCCCACCGCCGCGAGGATCACCGCCACCGCCGCGAGGATCACCGCCGCGGCCTGTACCGATGCCGCCTGTCGCTGGCGCAGGGGCGTTCGCCAGCGGCAGTTTGGAGAGTTCGTCTTCAGGACGCGTCCGCAATTGCATACTAGCAATATCGAGAGAAACGGGGGCGTGAATGGTATCGGCGACAAAATCTTTGGCCGCGAAAAGTACCGGATCTTTTCTCAACTGTAATGTTTTGGCACGAATCGACCAAGGCCCGAATGGGTACGCGGCTAACTCAATCCCGCGATCTGCCAAAGTAATTTTTTCGACTAAGTCCAATTCACCTTGACGGGCTTCATGTTCGCGAATCGTATCCCAACTGGTTGGATTGATGATATGTTGTTTTGCCGAATCCGCCATTTTCGCCAATTCGTTAGGTGTTTTTTCTTTATAGGTTGGCGTGCTGTAGCCCAACCAGAAAAACACGCCCATCAGCAAGATGCCCAAACCGACGATTAATTTCTCACCGTAAAACAGCAGGAAGCGTTTGAAACCTTTTTGATTGGAATCGACTTTCATGATACGCTCGTTATTTTGAAGTAAATGGTTTCGTTGTATCTGGATTTTAGTTTAGCGAGTGGAAATGGATTTGTCACTGGTTGTCGGCAACTTGCCATGATTTCTCAATTAACTGCAATTCGCGGAGCCGTGGAGGAAGCATTGTTGGCGGGATTATTTTGAGCCTGTTCATCCAAGATTCCGATAACTTTTTTCAAGTAAGTTTCGTTAGGGGGGTTATAGATTTTAACGATCCCAAAAAATTCGACATCGATATCGTAATTGAGGCGTGTTTCCACACCGGATTGGACGGTCGCTGAGCTTCCGCCTCTTCCCCCGGCTCCTCCTGCTGAGGCACCACTTTCACGTCCGGCACCTCCACCCATTCGCATACCCCGATCCATCCCTCCTCGATCCATCCCTCCTCGATCCATCCCCCCCAAAATTCCTCCGCCGCTACCGGCTCGATCTTCGCCGTTAAACGAGATCCCTTGACCGGGCACATGGCGGTCTTTCCGCATTTGATGAATTTCAAAAACGAAGGGAGAATTAGCACAGGCTTTCAGGAAATTCGGGATTTCTCGCTCGTCCATGCGAACCGCAATTCTGACAGGAACGCGTTTGGCCACGATCAATTCAACATTAGCGTCTGGCAATCCGCTATCTCCTTTGGTAGCGTTGATGACGTCAAAGACCACATCAGCCGACAGGGGATTAAACGCGGCGTCGACGTACCTGCCGTGAAACGCTTTCGGGCTGGCGTTCCAATTGAACCCATCGCCAGAAACCGCTCCGCCCATACTGGGAGCTCCACGATCCATCATTCCAGCGGGCGGTCCCCCTCCGGGCATCATTCCGCCCTCGGCGCCACCCATTTGCACACTGGTCAATTCTCCCAATATCCCGCCGGTTTCTCGACCGAAAGCGATATGATCAATTTTTTTGATCTTAGCTAAATCATTTGCTGTCGCATCTCCATTGACTTCTCGGATGATTTCGAACATCGCCTCCAGCAACCAGAGATCTTGTTGCAACATGTACATTTGCAGAGGGATCGGTGCCTGAAAGTCGATGTCGTTTCCGTCCCATCCTCTGAACTGAGTTAATTTTCGGTTCCATAAACGTTGATTATCGTTATTCCAAACGACGGCGAATTTCGCCAATTCTTCCTCGGGGGTCAACTTGACATTTTCATACGCTGGATCAAAAATCCATTTGGCTCGGAGCACATCTTTAACAATTCGCTCCATTTGTTTTTTGATATTTGAGGCGTAAACTCTCAATTCTCCTTCTCGTCCCTTGCCTGAATTGGTGGGGTAGATTTCCGGTGGATTGAATCGACCGAAGGCGCGCATAAAGTTTTCGTTGGCGGCAATCTCTGCGGGCCATTTCAGAATTTCCTGCTGAGCTTCGTAACGCGCTTTCCAGGCGGTAGCCACGGATT
>JBGTHU010000760.1:0-4354 GCA_041745975.1 Mariniblastus sp. | reverse complement strand
GCGAGATCGATCTTTCGAAAAAATTTTAATGGCCAGTCAAAAGGCCGCCAAGATTACAAACTCGGTCTTGGGCATGGCCCGTAACCGCCGAGATGATTTTGAACCAACTGATTTGGCCGTGGTAATCGACCACTCCATGATCCTGCTGGAACGGGAATTGCAAAAATATCGCATCGAGGTCGAGATCGACATCGAACCCGATCTGCCTCACGTTAACGCCATTGGTAACCAACTTCAGCAAGTCGTATTCAATTTGATCATCAACGCGCGGCAAGCGATGCTCGATGGTGGACGCTTAATCATTCGATTAACGCATGACACCACCAAAAAAACAGTGGAATTGAGCGTGCGTGACTTTGGCAGCGGCATTCCTCAATCTAAGCTTAACCGAATCTTTGACCCTTATTTTACAACTAAAACAGGGCCGGACGATTCAGGGCGAGGTGGCACGGGCGTGGGACTTTCTACCTGCCGCTGCATCATGGAAAGTCACGGGGGTAGGATTCGAGTGGAAAGCTCAGTCGGCAAAGGGACCTGCTTTACACTCATTTTTCCAATTCAACCAATAAAATCGGCGGTTGGACCAACACTTCCAGAGCTAGCTCACTCTAGCGACGACTATCTTCGCGAAACAACACCTTAAGACTCAAAGCAATGCTCAACCGTTGGTAAGTGCGAAGGGAGGTAGAGGCTCCTGCCAAAACAATGACAACTCAATCGGGTACGTAGCATTGGACAAGAATTGTCTCAACAAAAACCTTGACTTCCCTACAAAATTAGCCGAAAATATCAGGCGACAAATAACCGTGCACAGATTACGTCAGGGATCGGCTTCTAATAAACGCCAACCGTCGTCGCGGCTGCAAGTTTGTGGAAGGGTCGAACACCGCTGACGCCGTCCCAAGGGTACTGACTGCAGGGTCGCTCTCGCTCTCCTTCGTCTCTTTCCAAAAATCCGGGGACGAAAAACTCGGGAGTCAACGTCGTCAATCGGACTCGACCTGTTTCACCATAATTTACAGCCACATCGTGGTCGTCAAAACTAACCACCTCGGTGACGGCTCGTGGTTGAGGCGCATAATAGGAAATTTTGTATTGTTCGGCTGCCGTAACCGGCTTGCTACAGGCCAGCCCCATCAAAGTATTTCCGTAAGTTGGCGTCATGTAGATACCGCTCTCCTCGGGTGGGCCGCCAAATAGTTCCTCAACGCAGTAACGCGTCCATTGAGGAGTGAATTCAGTCCCGCCGGAAAAAATTCCAGTCACGCCAGTTTCGGCTAAACTGGTTCCTCGCTCCTCGAGTTCCAAGCACAACGACTCGATCAATTTTGGAGTACCAAACATACATCGAATGTTATGATTTGCATTCAAAATCGTGATGGCTTGATCGATACAGTGCTGTTTATAGGCCTCTAAATGCTCCATCCACCCCTTTTTTATCAGCTTAATCACCCAGCGAGGATCGAGATCAATACAGAAGCTGATCCCTTTACGAAATTGAGCCAAATGTTCGACGGCCAATCGTAGACGTCGAGGTCCGGAAGGGCCCAGCATTAACCAGTTCGAACCGATCGGGAAATATTGATCGGGCAACGTTTCACTGAATAGTTCGTAATCGATGCGAAAGTCATCAACTACGACGCGTGATTTCGGGACACCCGTCGTTCCGCCTGTTTCAAAAACGTAAGTCGGGCGATCGGCCATATCTTTCATCCTCCATCGCTCAACTGGACCGCCTCGCAGCCAATCGTCCTCGAAGGGTGGAAACTTTTTCAGATCCTCATAACATTTTATTTCGGTCAGCGGATCGAAATTAAGCTCCCGACTTTTTTCTAACCAAAACGGGCAACCTGTCGATTCGTGAAAATGGCGTTGCATCATCGCCACCGTATGCTGATCCAGCTGATCTTTGACGGACTGAATAATTTCAGCGGAGGGAGAGTTAAGTTCGGAGGTTGAAGTCATTTCGATACCCATGATTACGTGAACGGGAACATTTCCAGTTCATCGTACCGTTGGAAACCGAAATATGCAACGATTGGGACGAGCAAAAGTTAGTAAAGTTACCGTTTAAGCGGCTCGTTTGTCGGAACGAATTTGAGACTTTTGGTTCACCAAAACATGCCGATGAAGGCCGGGAGCGATGATGCGTTCTTTTTGTTTCCCCAGAATTACCAACAATTCCCGATGAACACGATCCGTCTGGCTGAATCGGCCCGCTTTGAGCCGCCCCAGTGCATGCAGCAACCCTGCCGGTCGCCACAGCAGCGAAGCGACGCCAGCAAGAAGTGACCATCGAAAAGAGCGAGCCGCCAAACTGGACGCCTGAACTTCATCTACTTCAAATCGATTGAATCCCCGCTGAGCCGAACAGCCATGGCAGCGTGCCGATTCATTCTCGAACGATTCAAAATCGTCCAAAAACATCTTGCAATCCGCCGCCAACGCCACGTCCAATTTGATTGATTCAATCGATAGGCCGAGATCTAAATCAAAGTAGACCGAATCGAGTTGAGGATCGCAATCGCCGAGAGCATTCAAGACGGATCTACGATAAAAAGCGGCCCAATTCGTCGGCCCAACCAAGTTAGTTTGCCATCGATTCGCCTCACCAACTCTCCGGCCTCCAGCGATTTGCTTGCGAGTATAGCCGTATCCTTTGCTGACGCCGATTGAAACGATTGTCTCCGGTCTGTCACCACGAACCAAAACGGGACTGACCGTGGCGATTTCAGGATCTTCGAAGGCGTGTTCGATTGAATCATCCCAATTTTCTGACAACCGCACCCCCGGCCTGACGAAACCAATCCATTTGCCGCGAGCATTTCGCACCCCCTCGTTGAACATTTCGATCAAATTGGGTTGGGCGGAGACTTCGTTCCCCAATTGCACAAAGTCAACTTCTTTCGCAAGATCGTAGGGATCTTGATAAACGCCTTGGTGAACCACAATGACTTGGCTCTGCTCCGGGCGATACAATAGTACGGACGCAAGTGTTTCCTCAAACTGAAGGCTGGAGCCAAGCAGGGGAATGATGATCGAAAATCGGGCCATCGAGAAACCTTGTAAAATCAAGCGAAACAAGGGAGTGGGACAATCATTCGACGTTTCTTGCCGGCGGTTTCAATTCAACCTGCGGTTACACGAACGATGCCTTTATACCTGCTTTATTTCGGCTAAGGCATCGAACAACTCGATCAATTTCTGACAAAGTTGACTAGGTCGGTTGATAGCATCTTGAATTTCGTTAATCTTGATGTTTTTTTCCAAGTTTCATGCCTTCCTTACCGGGTATGATCGTTTTTTCTACCGCCGTACCGATAACCAATACAATGCAACAATATCACCAGCTACTACAAAAAATCTGCGACCAGGGAACGACCAAAACCGACCGCACGGGGACGGGTACAAAAAGCCTGTTCGGGTATCAAATGCGATTTGATCTGGCAAAAGGATTCCCGTTATTGACCACAAAAAAATTACACATACCCAGTATCGTGCACGAACTACTGTGGTTCCTTTCAGGGTCGACCAACATCGGCTATTTAAAGGCTCATGGAGTGAAAATTTGGGACGAATGGGCTGACCAGCAAGGCGAACTGGGGCCCGTTTACGGTTCTCAATGGCGTTCTTGGCGAGGTGCTGACGGACGTACCATCGATCAAATCTTGCAACTTGTTGAACAAATCAAAACGAATCCCGATTCCCGGCGTTTGATTGTCAGCGCCTGGAACGTGGCCGAAATCCCACATATGAAGTTACCTCCTTGCCATGCATTGTTCCAGTTCTATGTGGCTCAAGGACGACTCTCCTGCCAGCTATATCAACGGAGTGCCGACGTTTTCTTGGGTGTGCCTTTTAATATTGCTTCCTACGCGCTGCTCCTTTCGATGGTCGCTCAAGTGACCGGGTTGGTCGCCCACGAATTTATCCATACCTTCGGCGATGTGCATCTTTATTCGAATCATTGGGATCAAGCTCAACTTCAGCTCTCACGGCAACCCGGCCCCCTACCATCACTGGTGTTGAATCCCAAGATTAAATCGTTGTTCGATTTTAAGTTTGAAGATATTCAATTCCAAGACTACCACCCTCAACCCCACATCAAAGCCCCCGTCGCAGTATAAGGTGCGGAAGATTTTTAAAGAAATGAACTAATTAGTGCTTGTCCAACCTTAATTTGGCGGTGGTGGAAATCGTCAACGGCTTGTTGATTTGTAGCCGTTCACGAGATCAAGCATTTGGCCATGAATGTAGAACAATTGTCCCCAATTGTTCTGTACCCAGTTTGAGACATCCATCGGAATACCAGAACAATTGGGGACAATTGTTCTACAATACCGTGAACGGTTAC
>JBGTHU010000759.1:0-2761 GCA_041745975.1 Mariniblastus sp. | reverse complement strand
TTATGCGTGGTGGGTGACGACGATCAATCCATCTATGGCTGGCGGGGAGCGGAGGTGGAACACATTCTGTCTTTTCGGCAAGATTGGCCCGATGCTAAAGTAGTTCGCCTCCAAGACAATTATCGCTCGACCGAGGCGATTATTGAAATGTCAAATACGCTGATTCGTTTCAACACCGTGCGCAACGACAAGATTTTAATCGCCGCTCGCCGGGGAGGGGAAGTTCCTCAAGTCACCCCTTTCCCCAACGAACAATTGGAGGCGGCGTCCGTGATTCGATCGATTAAGCAACGCATCGAACAACAGCACCGGCAACCAAGGGATTTTGCAATCTTGTTCCGCACCAACGAACAACCGCGATTATTTGAAACGGAACTTCGCAAAAACGAACTTCCCTATATTTTGGTCGGCGGGATGTCGTTTTTCGACCGCAAGGAAGTCAAGGATGTACTGGCCTATTTGCGGTTACTCGATGAAACCCCCGACGATATTTCGATCCTGCGCATCATCAACACCCCGCCGCGAGGCTTGGGGAAACAGTCCGTTGAAATACTGATGAATCACGCAATCAAACATCAATTGCCGCTTTGGTATTTGTTCAACGGAGCGGCCGAGCGTCCAGCCGGCTTATCGGCGGTCGCGCGTCGCGGCTTGAATCAACTGAATGAAACGATACAGCAAGTCCAACGTTTTGCCTCCAATCGATCCTCACTGGTGGAGGTCGCCAAATATCTGTTGGAAACCATCAAGTACCGCCAAGAAATCGAACGCCATTACGATGATCCCGATGATCGAGAAACCCGCTGGAACACGGTGGAGCAAATTATTAACTCGTTGGCCGAATACGAGCGAAGCAAGCGGAAACCAACACTCACCGATTTTTTAGATAAATTATTGCTGGGCGAACAAGACGCCAGCGATGAAAAAGAAAAACAACTTAAAAAAAATGCCATCGCGCTAATGACCATCCACAGTGCCAAAGGTCTGGAGTTTGCCGAGGTTTACGTTGTCGGGATGGAAGAGGGAATCTTACCCCACCACCGATCGCTGGAAGATGACGAAGCAGGTGTTGATGAAGAGCGACGCTTGTGCTACGTCGCCGTGACTCGCGCCGAGGAACGACTTACACTCTCCTTTGCCCAAACGCGGATGAAGTGGGGTAGGCCACGCCAGTCACATCCCAGCCGCTTTTTGTACGAACTAACCGGGAAGACCGATCATCCGCTGTACAAGCCGGGACGTAACTCGACTGGCTCTCCCGTGTCGCAAGAATAGGTGAATTAGTAACCGTTCACGCGCATTTTCACTTTGCCAATGTGGCGGAAATTGTAGCGAGGTCGAGACCTCTTTTACTACCGGTCAGCGGTAACGAAGATTAAGCCCAATCGCAGCCGGTCGTTTGCTGGATACGATCTTCGAAATTGCCCAACAAGCCACCGATCACATCCCATTTGTTGGTTCTGCGGACTTCGATGTCTCCTTGTTGATTGACGCGGACAATGGAATCGGGCATCACGCCAGCGGCTTTGAGATCGCTGCTGTGAATCTCGCCATCGTTGATAATCGTTTCCAACGTGGAACCCGTCATTTCAATAAATTTCATATTTTTTAATGTGTGTTTTTTAGGAATTTCAAAGCCTTGCCCGACGGCCACCGACAGGAACTACCCTTAACAATCTAATTAACAAAGGCTTAAAATGCAAGTTTACTTTACGGTGAGATGGCTTGATTACGTTGACTGTGATGGTGAAGTCGACGTCAAACCGTAGACTTAATCATTTGGTTTACTTTCTCGCTGTCGCTGCATCACCAACTTGGCCCCCCAGACTCGCAACCTTTCAAACACCAACAAAAACAGTGCCACTGCCATTAAACTAAAAAACAAACCGCTCAAGCCCAGACTTTCTCGTTCGGTAAGATAAGTCCATACAAACTGACCCACGCAGAGAACTGAGACGAACAACAGTGTTGGCTTTCGTCCCAAAAAATCGACCATCAATGCCCCGATGGGTGCCCCGAAAGCGACCACTGGTGCCGCGGCAAGCCAATTCTCGTAGACCCCCGCTTCGAATCCGGTGGTCAGACTTTTCAGCAATACGCCGTACATTGAAGTACAGGCCATGATAACCACCGAAGTTGGAATCGCAATTTTCAAATCGGCGCGACACAGCAACACCAGCGCGGCATAGAGCACCATGTCGCTGCCTACGCCCGTGATCGAAGAGACGCACGCAGCGGCCAAGCCTCCCGCTACCAGCCCCATCCTAAAATCCCATCGTTCGTCAAACTCGGTCATCCCGACGTGAGAGGCGATTTCGTCAATCCGTCTCAAATGTAAAATGCCAAAACTGGCCCACACGACGGCAAACAACAGCTTGATCCAGATCTCCGGAACCAGCGGAGCGATCAGAAAAATCCCCAGTGGCAATCCGATCAACGATCCCAGCAACGCGCCCTGCAAGGTGGCGGTTGCCAACGGTTGGCGACGAGCCAAAATGAAAATCATGGCGCTGGTCATGCCAATCGACTGAACCGCAAAACTAAAGTCGCGCCCCAAAGCAGCCGGCAAGTCAAACAGCAACACTAAAATCGGAAATCCGACGGTCCCCCCACCCATTGGTGTCGATCCGGCAACGTAGCTACCCAATGCCATCGCCACAGCGATCGGCCAATGGTTCATCACGTCGCTCCAACGTTGAAGGCCGAAAACTAACAAAGTCCAAACCATGAAGAAGGCCGCGATCCAACAATACCAAATCCA
>JBGTHU010000758.1:0-3439 GCA_041745975.1 Mariniblastus sp. | reverse complement strand
GTGGGTGCCAGCGAGCCGATCTCTTCGGACTGCGTGACGGCTACTCCAAATAGAGCGACAACGATTAAGTAGATCGCCAAGATCAGCAAAACAACGGTGACCGCCAACAAAAAAAACAATTTGCGGGTGTTTCGTCGGGCCAACTCTTGACTGGCAAAAAAATCCATCGCAGCCTGCCTGTTAACCGAACAAAATTAAAATTGAACTTGAACGTTTTCTCGCTCTTTGGGGTTTTCGATTTCCAACATCTGAGCCGATTGGAATCCCAACATCCCGGCAAATACGATCGCCGGAAACTGCTCGCGAGCATTATTGTAGTTCATCACCGAATCATTGAATGCTTGGCGGGCAAAGGCAATTTTATTTTCAGTCGATGTCAATTCCTCTTGAAGCATCATCATGTTTTGGTTGGCCTTGAGCTCGGGGTAGCTTTCAGCCACCATCAACAACCTGCCCAATGCTCCCGAAAGATTCGATTCCGCTTGCGCCAGCTGTTTGATATTGTTGCCATCGGCTGGGTCAGCTGCCGCTTTTTGTCCTGCGGTAACTGCCATGTTGCGAGCTTGAATAACCTTCTCTAAAGTCTCTTGTTCATGTTTCATATAGCCCTTGGAGACTTCCACCAAGTTGGGAATCAGGTCATAACGTCGCTTGAGCTGGACATCGATTTGGGCAAAGGCATTGGAAAACCTGTTTTTCAACACGACCAAACCGTTATAGACGCTCATCGCATAGAACGCCACGATCGCCAGTACTCCCAAGAATACCAACAAGCCAATAAACAAACCGTCCATCAAAAATCTCCCAATTTCAATTACACCGTTAAAAACAAGCTACGCCCAATCAGCGAGTGAGCTGGTTGGCCTTGACTTTAATCCAGTATTCGTCAACCGATTTATTTATTGGAACAAGATTGGATTTTTGTGACAAGTACCGCAGCAATCACCTTGATCACGTTTTTTCCGTTCCTGTTCATTAATATCTGAAAAAAGGGTCAAACCCTCTCCCTTGCACCGTGAACGGTGACTTTTTCAGGCTATTTTCTTGATACGGTTGCTATTTGCCTACTTTCCGCTTGTCAAAAGCGTGATGCGCGGCTATACTTCCTGCGAGCCTGACTGATATTTACGCTTTGGTTGCGTCCGTTATCAGTAAGGTCTTAGAATTGGAAAAAGCAAGTGGCGAAGTTCATCGATTGTAACTTTCGTGCTCCAATTCGGCGGGTTTTCATTTAAATCAATTACAATTGTGGAACTCCGCATTACCAGAGAAGGTCTGATTGCCATCTCTATCTGCTGCCTACTAACGGTTTTTGACCGCTCTGGGAAGTCGCTGGCGTCTTGGTGGGCGCACCGGTTTGCTGTTGTTTTCTTGTTTAAACAGCTCTCCCCAAGCGGCGTCGCCTGTCTGATGATGGTTTCCCTGATGAAGTTGTGAATTCAATTTTGCATTTCACCACTCCGATTCCAATCTTCCCCAGCTGACAGCCAAGGAGCCGGAGAATTGTCTCACCGACTCCCACACATCACCTTAGACAGCGTGATGATGTTGCTTGAGCGATTCGACCTGACGAAATGAAGGTCCGCTCGAGCCCAATAACAGCAGTCCTTTGAAGGAATTATTAAAGAGATTTTTATGAAAACATTTGCCGAACTTGAATTAATTGAACCACTGCGACGTGCGCTCATCGAAGAAAATTACCACACTCCCACGCCGATCCAAGCCCAAACCATTCCTGCAGCAATCGAGGGATCTGACATCCTCGGTTGTGCTCAAACGGGAACAGGCAAGACAGCGGCTTTTGCACTGCCGATTTTGGATTACCTTGGCACAGAAAAGCACCGGGTGCGACCCAACCGGCCGATCGCTTTGGTGCTGGCACCGACTCGTGAATTGGCCATCCAAATTGGCGAAAGCTTTGAAACCTACGGTCGACACTTGCCGCTGCGGCACGTGTTGGTCTACGGCGGTGTGAATCAGGCCAGTCAGGTCCGGGCACTTCAACAGGGAGCTCACGTGCTGGTTGCGACGCCGGGACGTATGTTGGACCTGATGAATCAAGGGTACATTCACTTGGAAGATCTAGAGATCTTCGTACTCGACGAAGCCGATCGGATGCTTGACATGGGTTTCTTGCCCGACCTCAAACGGATCATTGCCAAATTGCCCGAAGAGCGGCAGTCAATGTTCTTTTCGGCCACGATGCCCCCGCCGATTGTGCAGCTATCCCAACGCTTGCTATATCAGCCGGTCAGTGTCAATGTAACACCCAAGTCAACCAGTGTTGAACGAATTGAACAGCAACTCCTGTACGTGGAAAAACCTGGAAAGCAGGCACTGTTGCAGTCCATTTTGACTCGACCCGAGGTCAATAGCATGATCGTTTTTACTCGCACCAAGCGAGGAGCCAACCAAGTCGCCGAAAAACTGGAAAAAAGTGGCATCAAAGCTGCCGCGATTCACGGTAACAAATCTCAAGCCGCTCGCCAGCGCGCCTTGGAAGCATTCAAGACCAAAAATATTCGTGTGCTGGTGGCCACTGATTTGGCAGCGCGAGGAATCGATGTCGATGGTGTGACCCATGTTATTAACTTCGACTTGCCCAACGAGCCAGAAAGCTATGTCCATCGCATCGGACGGACGGGGCGAGCCGGTGCCAGCGGGATCGCGCTCTCATTCTGCAGCTCAGCTGAAAGAGAAGACCTGCGAGCGATCGAAAAGTTGATCGGAATCAAAATTCCATTGGCCGCGAATCAACCGGCACGTCAGCCAGCTGCCTTGATGGATCGTGAAACAAGCACCGCTCGTGTCGCTCGTACGGCCCGCACTGGCAGTCGAGGTTCACAATCGGGCTCGGGACGTCGCCGCCGCCCATCCGAAGGGCGAAGCGGATCCCAATCCAGAGCACTTGGTTCGGCAGGAGCAGCGTCTGGCCATCAAGAAAATCGCAAATCCCACTCGGGACCATCCACCCAACCTACCCGCAAGGCAAACTCGATTGGATCGAATCAGGATCGACCGTTGGTCGCCGCAGCGGCTGCTCCCCGATCCGATCGACGCCCTGCAAACGGCGGACGCCCCCGCAAGCCTACCAAGCAACCGCGATAGACCGCGGCAATGAGAAGTAGACGCTCGACGCTCGACGCTCCGAGTTGGGACGGCCTATTACGGGCATCCTTCGCGGAGTTTTTTTAGACAGGATTTCAAGATTGACAGAATTTGGTGTGGGGGTTGGACCAAGCTCTGTTTAGCGAGAAGCCGAGCGATCCGCCGAGCTTGCGGGCTGTTGATTTAGTGGTGGCTTCGGAAATATGTAGCGAAACTGGCCTCGAAAGCCGTTGATGGCTTCTGTTACGAAAAATCCAACAACTAGCGGTGAATGAACAGTTACGATAAAACCGCACGGTGCTTAGTTGCCGCGCCCACCGCGCCCACCGCC
>JBGTHU010000757.1:0-3494 GCA_041745975.1 Mariniblastus sp. | reverse complement strand
AAAAATCGCCCGCATGGATACCTAATTGAATTTCGGGAGCATCCAACAACAAATCACCATTCACATTTAATTGAGCATTCGGCGTGTTATGGATAAGGCCCGTCGAGGACAATGTCAGCGACTCAACGGTTGAGCTACCAGTAAATTGCAGTGGTCCATTATGATTGATGGTGACTTGCTGCGGCGAATTTGCAGTCAACGATCCAAACGTCATGATGTTGTTTGAAGGTAGCCCTAACTCGATTCCTGTTCCTCCATAAAATGCAGCAAATCCAACCGTCGAAAACGTCGTATCAGTGGATGTTTTGATGGAGCCAGCCGTTGTGATCCAGGCTGATCCAGCGGAATTTTTTCCGATTATCATTACATCATTGGTCTGATTAACTCGAAATCGCTCCTTTGTACTGAAGGACAAACTCTGTGAGGAAAACGAATCAGTGGGAGTTGTTCCTATTTCCACTGCGGCGGCAAAGATCTGAGCATTGCCTCCGATCCAAATTGCCGCATTGGCCGCATTGGTAACATTACCCCCTGCCTGTACCCTAAAGTCACCTCCAATGGTGGTTTGAGCCAATTGCAGATCATTGACATCGGAGATCGTTACCTGATTCGTACGGCCTTTCGACCAAAGAAAGACTTCACCACCAAAGTCATGTTGCGAATTTTTGAGGCTGATCGACCCAATTCCCGCATTCAACCACGTAAAGCCATCGACCTGCAATTTTCCCAACGGACCATCAAACTCTCCATCCGTGATTTCACCACCAGTTTCAATCCGAGAAAGCAAGATGACGGCATGATCGGAAACATGATAATTGCCAGAGAAAGTCACCGAAGTCACATTGACGGCGAACAATGAATCCAACACCGACGAATTGAGCTCTGAGAAGTCACCTTGAAAAATGACCGTTTGATTTGTGCGGAATGCGGCACCTTTTACCGATAGCATCGACACTTCACTGGCTGGAACGGGGAGACCATTAATCGCAAACTGATCATTAACCGTCACATAACCGTCCACGACGTCAATCGTGGCATGATCCCCATCGGCAAACAGGGTCACGGCCAAGTGGCCATCCTGAAAAGTGGAAACGACCGCCAACAGATTCCTCGGCTCTAAGGTGGCATAGTTCTTTGAGACGCTATCTTTTGATCGTCGGCTGCGTGATTGTTTGCCGTGTGTACTAAAGCCCATTTCATTTTCTCCGATGTAGCAAGTCCCGAGCAAGTCCCGAGCAAGTCCCATGCAAATCCCGATTGGTACCGCGTTGGCACGAATGCCAT
This sequence comes from Mariniblastus sp., assembly GCA_041745975.1. Classification (GTDB taxonomy): domain Bacteria; phylum Planctomycetota; class Planctomycetia; order Pirellulales; family Pirellulaceae; genus Mariniblastus. The sequence goes on along the minus strand of JBGTHU010000757.1, from coordinate 2,210 downwards.
TAAGGATTGAGATACCAAAGAACGAAGGGATTGGCAATATCAATTTTTCAGCATGGCAGGCTTAATTACGGTAAACCACTTATTTTCGACTCTCATTTTCGACAAAAACCCAGCACATGACAACGGTACCGCGAAAAATGGCAGCTAAGCACCATTTTGACTCCATCCGCCTCTTGGCGGTGTTCGAGATTCATTTAAATCAGGTAATTGAGTCGATAGCGAAACTTAAGCTTCATTCCCGTGATCCTCGTCCCCCAACGTCAGCAAGCTACCTCCTCTTGGGGATCGCGGGGAAATACGATGTATAAACATCAATGGTTTCAGCGGCGACTGTTGCTGATCATGGCGTCGGGTTGTAACCAGATTTCATCATTTTCGGAGAGATCGATCGATCGTGTTGTTCCTGGAGCAAGGAAGACCAATCCGGTTCGCAGGCGCTGGTGTTCAGCTCGATCGTCCAAAACGGCCTGCAGTTCAAATTCCAATTCTGCATCGTAGTCGTCTGGATCGAGATTTACATTGGGAGTCAGGTACTCGACGGGAATCCTCGCAGTTGGCGGATCGACGCCCGCGGTTGGCATCGGCAGGACAGGAGTAGCGGTTGGTTCGGGAGTCGCGGGGGCCAGTTCGATATTTTTCGTTCTGTGATAAATCTCCGGTACCGCTTGATTTTCAAAGACTTCCCGATGGGCAGGCAAGACTCTCACGTCCGATTCTAATGAGGAAAACAAATCGCGGATATGGGCGTGGCAAGTAAACATCAAAATTTGATATCCCTTGCTGGCATAATCAACCAGCACTCTGGCGGCTAATTCGGCACGATGACCATCAAAGTTTACCAGTACATCATCCAGCACCAATGGAACCAAAGTACCCCTCCGAGCGTAAGCGCTAACTAATGCCATGCGCAGGCTCAAGAAAACCGTTTCCCGAGTACCGCGGCTAAGCCTATCGACTGAAAGTGTTTCGTCACTTCCATTGTCGACCAATAACTCTTCACCCACTAAGCGTGTCCAAATTCGTTTGTACTTGCCGGCGGTTAATCGTTCCAAATATCCAGATGCCTCCTTGAGTGTTTCCGGTTGCCGTTTCGCTTCGTAAGATTCGCGAATGACCTCAAAAATTTGTGTACTGGCCGCCAACACTTGCCATTCTTTTTGTTGATTGGCGATTTCGGCTTCGACCGCATTGAGTTCCAAGCGAACGACATCCAGTCGCGAGTCCTCACCCAGCATTTTGACTTCTTGCAGAAATTCGCCTCGTTGCTGATGCAATCGCGTTTGGAGTTGTTTCACCTGTTCGATCTCCGACTTGATCGCGTTCCAGCGTTTTTCCAGACCGGCGGCACCATAGGTTTCCATCAACTCTTGGACATCGCTTTCACCAAACGTTTTTCCAAGTGCAATGGTAATTTGTTCTGTGTGGGTATCTCGTTTTTTGATCAGTTTTTTCAGTTCGCGATGTTTATGTTCGATAGCCCGATAGTCATCATCGTTATCGACACCGGCTTGAGCCAACAAGCGATCTTTCTGGCTGATTATCTTTTCCAGATCGACTTTGGCTTTGTTTAACCGAGCTCTCAGGTTGCGATATTTGACGATACATTCTTTTCTCGCGTTCACCAGACCCTTCTGCTCGTTGATTAATCGCAATAAGCGTTGCAATCGCTCGATTAAGTTCTCATTTTTGACCACCAATCCGGCATCATGCAAGAGATCGTCAATGCGAATTTGGAGCTGAGACAACTCTTTCTCTTTGTCTAATTTTTCGGCCAGTAGTTGGTCTCGTCGCAGGTTCAAAGTCCCAATTCGCTCGTTCCGTTGCGTGATTTCCTTTAGCTGCTGCGGTTGCAATTGCTCGGGCAATCCGGCAGTTCTCAAGCTGGCCTGCCAATTCTTCTTAGCGGCTTCCAATTCTCGTTCCTGGTTGGAAATGCGACGTCGCATTTCTTCCGAAGTCGAACGAGTGGCATGGACGCGATTTTCCAGCGGAACAAGTTCTTCCATCAACGCCAAGCGGTTTTCCGCGTCTTTCAGTTCGACTTCGAATTGGCTGACATTGTCGGGGAGTTGTTTAGTGATCTCTTCCTTTTCCAGTTTGCATCGCCGCAGTTGTTGGCGAATGACATCCATCTGATGACGAAAATCATCCAATTCTTCTTTGGCAACCTGTTCCCAATGGTACTTCAGGCCGACTCCCATGGCACCCAA
>JBGTHU010000756.1:0-2823 GCA_041745975.1 Mariniblastus sp. | reverse complement strand
CAGAGTTTTTCGAACGTTTTCCGCAAAATTCGCGGCGGCGACCGCTCTACTTCATTCGGCTGAAGTGTTACTAAAAACTTACAGCCGCAGGAAAAATATTGCAGGAGCCTCGGCCTCCCTTACTACCCGTGAACGAATACAGTTTTTATTTGCCGCTGGCCGAGTGACACAATTTGTCCGATTGCAACATTCAGGATACCAACTTTGAACACATCAACCCTCGACGCAGATCGTTCACGAATTAAGGCCGACTTAAGCGGCGTGATCGAGGGGGAAGTGCTCTGCGATCCGACCATATTACAAATGTATGCATGTGATGCTTCGATCTATCAAATCACTCCAATAGGTGTGGTCCGACCGGTTCATACCCAAGATGTAGTTGCTTGTGTCAAGTATGCGGCGGAAAACCAAATCCCGATTATTCCTCGGGGGGCGGCGTCGAATGTTGCGGGGAGTTGCTTGGGGCAGGGGTTGATTCTGGATTTTTCATTCTCGATGAGGAAGATCGAATCAGTTGGACGAGATGAAGTGAGTGTCCAGCCGGGGGTCGTTTTGGGCGACTTGAATCAACGTTTGAAATCACATGGCCGAATGATCGGTCCCGATCCGGCGACCAGGATGGTCACCACTATCGGTGGATTTTTGGCCATGAATGGCTCTGGAAGTCACTGGGTGCGTTACGGTTCGGCCCGGGAGAGCGTATTGGCCTTGAAAATGGTGCTAGCTGATGGCGAAGTGGTCGATCTGGTATCGTCGACGGCTAATTCTGCTGAAATCGCCACTCAACCGATTTCACCGGAATCGTCGGCGCTTGCTGAAAGTCTCAGCCGACGCGTTCAGCGTTTAATGCGACAGAATGCTGAATTAATTCGCCTTCACCAGCCTCAAACAAGTATCAACCAGGCCGGTTACAACCTATTTGATTTAAACCCAAGTTCGCTCGGCAGCAACTCTCAGGCTGTATTCAATTCCGCAATCCCGGCTGATGAGGGATTGCCCGACTTGAAAAAGTTAATTGTCGGTAGCGAAGGATCGTTGGGAATTATTACTGAAGCGACGCTGCAGACGGTCGCTATTCCCGAACATCGCGGTGTGGGGCTGTTGTTTTTTCAAAGTCTCGACACCGCCGCCCGCGGGGCTTTGGAAATCCTCAAAATGAATGTGACGGCTTGCGACTTGGTTGACCGCCGACTCCTTTCGCTTGCTCGGCAGACCAATGTTCGATATCAAAACTTAATTCCAGTTGATGCCGAAGCAATGTTGCTGGTTGAATTCGAGGCCTCCGATAGTCGGTCTCTGCAAAAAAAATTAGAGCAATTGACTCATGGCTTAGTACGGCGGAAGCGATTGGCATTCGAAGCGAAAACGACGACGCAGGTTGAAAAACGGAATTTTTATTGGCGGATTGTTCGTCGTGTAATACCAACAATGTTCAAACTTAAAGGAGATCGACGGGCGCTTCCCTTTGTAGAGGACATTGCGATCGCTCCCGAAAAAATTCCAGCCTTTTTGCAAGAGGCGCATCGAATATTAAACGAGAATGAAATCACGGCATCAGTCTTTGCTCACATGCCCCAAGGCTTGATTTCAATCCGCCCCCTACTCGGTCTGTCGCGTCCAGCTGATTTAATGGCAATGCAGCGATTGGCCAATCAGTTATACGAAAAGGTGCTGGATTTTCAGGGCACAGTCAGTGGAGCCCATGGGGATGGCTTGAGTCGGAGCTGGTTCCTGCGCCAACAGTACGGGCCGCTGTACAATGCGATGGCGGATGTCAAACGAATTTTTGACCCTCAAAATGTGTTAAACCCCGGCAAGATCGTCGGCCTCCCCTACAATGGTCTGATCGACAATATCCGACGTGTCAACTTAACAGACCCGTTCCTACCCACAATCGATGGAAAGTCGATTCGGTTGAATCGAAAAACGGGGAATACTGCCAGCGATCGTGCCACGCTCAACGATGCTCTTACTAAATCAAACTCTCCAGGATCTCAGAATGAACCTCAAGAGACAACCGTTAAAAAAGAGAAACTGAAAGATATAAGCCTGCCCGTCGTTGAACTCAATTTGAATTGGACCGCCGGTGAAGCCAATTTGGCTGCGCGAAATTGCAATGGCTGCAGTCGCTGCCGCACACTTGCTTCCGACTCGCGGATGTGCCCCATGTTTCGACTGCTACCAAGTGAAGAAGCATCCCCTCGCTCGAAGGCCAATTTGATGAGAGCCGTAATGACCGGGCAGCTTCCCCCGGAGATCATGGTACAAGATAGTTTTAAAGAAATCGCCGATTTGTGCTTCCATTGTCACCAGTGTCGCTTGGATTGCCCTGCCAGCGTTGACATACCGAAATTGATGACCGAAGCCAAATCGCAATTTTTTGCCACCAATGGATTAAAATTTTCAGACTGGATTCTCTCCCGCTTGGATTGGCTCTATCGGGTCGCAGGCAATTCGCCGATGGTTTTCAATTTATTACTACGAAATCAGACCGCCCGCTGGTTTATTGATCGCGTTTTCGGGATTTCACAGGCCCGCAAGTTACCCTTGTTGCAGCGTCAAACGTTTCTGCGTTGGGCCGTCAAAGAAGAATTACATGAGTCACGTGATCGCAATCCGCGAAAGGTAGCCTTCTTTGTCGATGCCTATGTGAACTGGAATGATGCCGAACTGGGACGCGCTTTTGTCAACATATTGAAAAAACATAACATCGAAGTTCGTGTCCCCGTGGCACAAAATGTCTCCGGAATGTCTTTAATCACTGCCGGCGATTTGCCACGCGCACGTCGACTGGCCGCAAAGAACGTGGAAATGCTGGCCGAA
>JBGTHU010000755.1:0-2596 GCA_041745975.1 Mariniblastus sp. | reverse complement strand
AACTGAATGGGATGACGATCATGCCCGGGATGGTAGTCGCTCAAACCGGTTTGGCGGATCAGCGTGCAATCAATGAAGCGTTGACCCCGCAAGTCGAGGCGATTTCGGGTTTTGATTTTCTCGCTGATCGGAGTACTTTGTTAGCTGCCGGAATTACGACAGTACAAATTTCCCCGGCGGGCAATCGCATGATGCCAGGCGTTTCGGCTGTCGTGAAACTTGCCGGCGGAGAGAGCTTGGAGTCTGGAGGAAGTCGGATTCTCAATCGCAGCGAAGGGCTTCGTTTGGTTCTGAATTCCAACTCACGCAGTGCCCCCACGATCTTTGAACCACCCGTCGGACCGGTATCGATCGAGCGACCGCTGGAATCGACTCGGCCGCAAGTTTCTAATTCATTATCCGGCGCATTAGCTACGGTTCGTTCAATATTTAAGTCGGCAACGGCCAACGAATCTTATGTGTCCGCCGATAAAGATCAAACCGTCGATGCCGTTGCTCGATTTTTGGCTGATTCGCGGACGCTGCGCGTCTCTGCTGACACCGAAGCGGAGGTTCGGGCCGCACTCGAGCTGGCTCACGAATTCGGAATGAGGTTGATACTTGTCGATTGTAAATCTGTCGTTCTGCCTAAGCTGTTGGAAATTCGGAAGCAAGACGGAACACTCCCTCGCATCGGCGGCTTTGTTTTCTCGGTTCCCAATGTGGGGCGGATCGGCAATGTGTCGACTCAGGATCTTGAAACCGAACAAGAATTACAAACGATGGTTCAGCAACTGATTGAGGCTGACTATCCAGTGGCTTTCATCCCGGCCAGCGATACCGTTTTAAGTGACATCTTGTTTGCCACTACCGAATTTTTGGGGTCACGCGATATCGCTGGTTTGACTCGACAGGCCGCAGAAATTTTAGGGGTCAGCGACCGGGTGGGTACACTCGAACCAGGTAAGGATGCGGATTTTGTCGTCGTCAACGCCAGCCGCAAATCGGCCCAACCGTTGACCATGATGACGTATGTCAATGGACAGAAAGTCTACGATCGGAACGAAAATGGCCAAACCACTTTGATTCGCGCGGGCAAGGTTTACTTGGGCGATGGGCATGTATTAAGTAATTCGGAATTGGTCATCAAAGGGGGTACCATTCGCGGTATCGGTGACGAAGTTTCCGCACCCCTCGACGCCACGACTTATGATTTCAAGCAGGCGGTGGTCATCCCCGGCTTCATTGACATGGGATGCGGAATTGGAACGGGGTCCGCTATCAGCGGTAACTTGGCACTCAATACCGATTTGAGCCAGCAACTGTATCCGGATGATCCCGCAGTTAAATTGGCTCGAGATCAGGGAGTGACCTTGGCATTGGTCGGATCGATGAATTCCAACCAACCGACTCCGCTGATCGCGATTAAGTTAGGTGAAGTCCCTCGTGTGGTCAAACAACCGGCTGCCATCCGTTTTAGTATTGGTTCCAACGCTGTTTCCTCGGGTGCTTCACTCAAAACCGTGTTGACTCGCGGGAAACAATACTCGGATTCGTGGATCAAGTACGAACAAGATTTGAAAGAGTACGAAAAAAAGAAGGCGGAGTTGGAAACACAGGCTGCCGCAAAACCAGCATCGGCGGAAGAAAAAACGGAGACCGAAGGTGAAACGGATGCAAAAAACGATTCCACCCCCGATCAAGCCAATCGATCCGATACCGGACGACCCGCCATCGGTCGCGGGACTCGCGGTGGACGACCCGCTGATACGACTCCTGTCCGCAAAGACACCGGTGATGACAGCGATGATGATGAATCCAAAAAGGACGACAACAAAACCGATCAGGAAAAATCGGCTGACCAATCGCAAGTTAAAGATCCAAAAGCAGAAGGTGACGATAAAGGGGAGAAAAAATTGGAACCGCCAAAACCGCCAACCAAGCGCCCTGAACTCGAACCCTACCGTGAACTGTTCGCAGGTACTTTACCCGCTTTTGTGGAGGCTCGCACCGCCGAGGCGATTGAAGTGGCAATCCAACTGTTCCGCAAAGATTTTGATATTCGCACGGTTATCTGTGGTGCTGACGGATTGACACGGTTCCCTGAGCTACTCAAAGATTCAAATGTCAGCGTAGTCGCCGGACCGCAATTGGTGTTCAATCTCAGCACTCCCCAACAACCTGATCGACGGGTAAATTTGGCAGAGGTATTGGCGACTGAGCAAATTCGGTTTGGGTTCCAATCTCAAGCGGCAAGCGGGGTGGCTCGACTTCCTCAGGCGGTGCGATTTGCCATAAACCAGGGCTTGAGTCCTACCGATGGCTTGAGAGCGTTGACCGGCAATGCGGCCCCGTTGTTGCTGGATGAGGATTCCGGAGTGGGATCGATCAAGGTCGGCGGCGATGCTGACTTGGTTGTACTCGACGGTTCGCCTCTGGAACCGGGGACTGAAATTTTAGCCGTGATGATTGACGGTCAATGGGTTTATCGACGTGAGGAAAAATAATGACACAGATACATGATGGATTTAATTTCCGGACTGAGTGGCTCAGTACGTTTCTAATGGGTTGCTTCTTGAGCTTCCAAATACCATTTTCGACATTGCGCGCTCAAGAC
>JBGTHU010000754.1:0-3662 GCA_041745975.1 Mariniblastus sp. | reverse complement strand
GAAGCATAAAGGCTCCAAGCGAGATCATCCACGGATGTACCTCAAGACGTTCGTCATTCTGTTTTGGTTGACAATTTCTTATCTTGGACTGGTGTTCTGGGCAGTTAATTGGCCGGTCACGTTGCTTTGCATAGTATCCTTGGGAGCGGCCATGGCGGCCGTAGGTTTTAATATTCAACACGACGGCGGTCACGGCGCCTATTCCAAATACAATTGGATCAACTCATTGATGGCCTTCAGTCTGGATCTGATGGGAGGAAGTTCCTACATTTGGAAGCGAACCCATAATATCAATCATCATTCGTATACCAATGTGGCGGGGCTGGATGGAGATATCGATTTAGGTTTTATGGGGCGATTGTCGCCTCATCAACCACGTTACTCGTTTCACCGTTTTCAACACCTCTATTTATGGATTTTGTATTGTTTCATCACTATCAAATGGCAATTTCGAGACGACTTTCAGACATTGATTTTGGGACGCGTTGGAAATACCCGTGTGCCTCGCCCCCGAGGATTGGAATTGGTACGGTTCATAGCTGGCAAGACCGCTTTCCTGACGTTGGCCTTTATTGTCCCGTTACTCGTTTTACCTTGGTACCAAGTGATCCCTGGATTCATGGGCGTTTCTTTCGTTCAAGGGTTGTTGTTGAGTATCGTTTTTCAGTTAGCACACAGCGTGGAACCCGCAGACTTTCCATTACCCGATGAAGATACGGGAAAAATGGAAAAGTCTTGGGCAGCCCATCAAGTCGAAACAACAGTCGATTTTGCAAGATTTAGTCGAGCTGCAACTTGGTACACGGGCGGGCTGAACTTTCAAATTGAGCATCACTTATTCCCCCATATATGTCACATTCATTACCCAGAAATGTCAAAGATCGTCGAACAAACGGCGCGAGAACATGGAGTCCATTACTACGCGCATCCTAGCGTGTGGGCGGCGATTCGATCACATTATCGCTGGTTAAAATTAATGGGTCAGCCATCCGACGAGAACCTGCTGACCCAAGCTATTGCGGTTCCCGAAGAGCCAGTGGCAACGGTCCGGCGGCAAATGGAAACTGAAACGACGACCAAGAACCAGGTAGTCGCTTCTTTGGAATCGAGCGACCAGCGAAATAGCAATGCTGGTTGAGTCGATTTCGCTTGTGTTGGGTTTGACCACTAGCAGGGATTTGCTGCGAAGTAGACTTGGTTTCAGCGATTTCACCAGTTGGGGGGGGCTTGTTCAATCTTTCGCTTCGATTGACTGCGTCTGCCAACATTTTCATTGCGGCTTATCCAAATTTGGCCGGACAAAGGGGACACTGACATACCCGATTCGGGTATTGGTCTTATTTCAATTGCCGGCTTATCGGAACTGGAGTCCATGACCATTTCAAAATGCCGCTCGACCAGGAATGGCATCTCGGGTGACAGAACAACCGTCTGATCTGATCGATTCAAAACCACCAACATCACTTCGCCATCGGGCTGATAAGCCCGTTGAAAGGCAAATACCTGTCGCTCATCATCAACATGAACAATTTCGAAATCGCCTCGCCGTAACGCGTTCGATTGCAGACGGATACCAATCAGTTTGCGATAATATTGAAATAGCTCTTTGTCAAATGAGATCGGTTCCGTTTTTTCCAACGCTCCATGCGGGCCAAGGCTTCGCGATTCATACTCTAGATCATCCCATATCATCGGCATCCGATCGCAGGGATCATCAGCCCCATCCATGCCGGCTTCGGTTCCATAGTAGATCATGGGTGGTCCCACATAAGTCATCTGAAACAAAGCCACCAATCGTTGGATAAGGCGGTGACGTTGACCAGGCCGGGAAACGTCATAGTTGGCAAAATGACGCGGACTGACACGTTCTCCAAGGTCATAATCAAAACGATCCGATCGAAGATAGGGAAGACGTTGATCCGCATTGACGATCATCGAAGCCAAACGGTCGGTATCATGAGAGTCGATCAGGTTTTGCAAGGCGAATTGGACATTCGGAACATGCCGATCTTTTCGTTCAGAGATCAGATTGGCAAATTCCGACGACTTAATGCGACCATCAATCAGATATCCTTTGACGGGAAACGCGAAACCGTGGTAGTTCATCGTCGAACTAAAGCCACATCGATTGAGATATTCGCTTGACTCGTCCCATACTTCGGCAATCGTAAACGCTTGCGGATTGATGCGACGTACCTCTCGATGCCAATCCTGCCAAAACTGATCGGGAACTTCGTTGGCCACATCAAGCCGCCAACCATCGATCCCGTCACTTGGATCGCCATCCCCGTCAGGGTCCATCCAGCGACTGGTGGCTTGAAAAATATAAGCCTTGGGAGCCGAATGCAAGTCGGTGCCCGATTCATTCCTGGCGAATTTGGGCAAAGTATCGACCCCCCACCAGCAATCGTACTTGAATTCGTTCACTATAGTATTGGGGTCATTGAACTGATGAATCACGTACCAATTTAGGTACTGCGACTCCTGTTGATTTTTTACGATTTCTTGGAAAGCAAAAAAATCTCGCCCAGTATGATTAAAAACTCCATCGATGATTACTCTGATATCACGTTGATGAGCCTCTTTAATTAGGGTTAGGAACAGTTTGTCGGCGGATGTCCATTGCCAAGAACTAGGGTCATCAGTTTCCCGAGCGATTATCTCAAGATCACCGCGTGGATCGGGTCCGAAATGGGGGTCGATATGATGAAAACTGTTTCCATCGTATTTATGCATTGACCGGGCATAGAAAACGGGGTTGAAGTAAATGGTATTGATTCCCAAATTGGCAAGATAATCAAGTTTATCAATGACCCCTTGAAGATCGCCACCATAACGGCGATGGAAGACTCCATTCTTAAAAAAGTCAGTTCCCATCTCAGTTTCCCAGGGATCTCGAGCGTACCACTGGCGTCCCCAATCGGTGACGCTCCATGTTGCCGGAATAATCTCTGGAAATTCGAGCGATAGACGAGTCGGATCATTGGCACGATCGCCGTTTCGAAATCGCTCTGTAAATATTTGATAAAAAACGGCATCTCTGGCCCAGGCGGGAACTCGATCTTGTGTCCCCGGTAGGGACGATGAAGGTGATTGAAAATTGGAATGCTGTCCTTCCAACCGTGAGATTGATGCTGTCGCTACCGACTGCGCATTCAAGTTTGGATTTGGCGAACCATTTTCTCCCTTGGCTTGGCCGAAACGTTCAGTTTGCCCAATGGCCAAAAAACAAAACATCCCGCAATAAATACCAAGCGAGCCAAAAATCAATCGAATTGAGAGGAGAAACCGATCACGAGATTGGTAATCTAGAATCGACACCCAAGCTGCAATTTTTCCTGCTCCAAATCTTAAATGAAACGCTGACTGATTACTCATGTTCGATCATAGGCAACTACCTAATTTCATTTATTAGGCCGGCCATCGGGACGCTCACCATCAGGCACATCACCGTCTCTTTTTCCCGACCACAATTCCTCATAATCAAATTGTTCGACTTCTCTCAATTCGAAACTTGAAAATGCGACCAGAAATTTTCCGCGTAAACCTTCGCTTTCGAACACAATAGGAACCGGCCCTTGGCGGGACTTTGCTTGTAGTTCCCATCGAATCTTGAAAGGCTTTCCATCGCGTTCACTGATAAACAAATCATCATTTTTTTC
>JBGTHU010000753.1:0-4667 GCA_041745975.1 Mariniblastus sp. | reverse complement strand
CTTGTTCGATCATTAGGCGTTCGTCCATCGATCCCAAGCGTTGCCGAGACAATGAATTAACGTGACCATCAACCCGTCGCACAGCGGCAAAACGAGGTGCGTAAATACAGACACGATTGCTGGCGGTTACCAACCGTTGGCCGTTCAGTGTGTCGAAGTGCCCAATCGTATCTCCCACGTCCAAGTTGTATACTTGCCAAGACGAATCTACCATGACTCGTCTGGCATTGTCGCCACCATTGCAGACCATTTCCTGATATTGTCGATCGAGGTGCCACGGATTGGCGGGGCGGGTGGGGTCATAGATCGGAGGGCAGCATGCTGATTCGCGATAGGTCATGCCAAACCCGATTGGTTCGGGAAATACCGTAGCAGGATCGTAAAGGGGATCGATAATTTGTTTACCCAATCCGAAACCAGCCTGTGGGGCGATGCGAAAATCGAAAATTTCGCAGTCTTGTTCAGACCGTACTGTCTCCGTGGAAAACTGGCCCGAAGTCAGCTTCAGTTTTGGTTGACGCTTGAATGGATGTGGTTCTGGTTCGACTTCGAACACGATTTCAGCCACACCCGATCCAATGGGAACTGAACGTGTTTTTAATTCATGGCCTGTTTTTTCGTTGCCTTTGTCAATTGGATTTTCCAATGAATTTTTCAGAGGATTCCCTTGAAAAGAGTCTCCCTTAGGAAGGTTTCCTTGCGAACTGCTCTGAGGATTTACTTTGAAATTTCCCAGCGGTTGGAAATCGGAGCCGCGTTCCATTTTCGTCGGCGGCATTTCCTGTTGGATTGCCATTGCCGAATGAGCGAACTGCAAACCTGAAAGCACAATCACGGCGGCGATACATTTTGCAATCGTAATATTGGCGGCGATGAATTGTTCCCATCGAAATGCTTTACGATTCATGATTTGGTTCATCATCTTTATTGGGGGCGATAGGTTTCAGCTGGAGCTCAAAAAAAGCACTTGATGATTGTGGGACGATTCCAAACTCCAAAATTCCGTGGGTTGTTTTCATTTCGACACGTGAGTTAACGACCGAATGATTTTGGTAGTTCCGATTCCAGAAGTTTTGATTCCGGAAGTTCGTTGGGCAGACGCTGAATGGGTCCGAGTTCATTTTGTGGTGAGGCTTCCGGGAGTATCACGGGCATGGGTGAGTGGAAACCGAATCCACTGTCGCTGGCATCTAACGTGGGAACACGCGAACCCAGTCGAAGAATCGCCAAAGGTCTTCCCATCGTTTCAGCGGCTCGCATCGGATCTTCGCGACTGGAGATATCCAGTACGGGTTGTTTTCCTTGTTGGTGGCGATGTGGCATGGCGACCTGCGAATCTTCCAAGTAGATTACTTTGGTGACCATACGGCCTTCGAGTGCATGGTCGATATCTTCCTTGTCAATCACGATCTCGATGGGAAAATCGAGTTCCAGTCCCTGTGGTGGATGCAATCGTCCCAACAGCTCCACGGACGGGTAGAGTTGTTTCAGTCCTTCGTTGGGAATTTGACTTAATTGGAATCGATAGACTGGCCCAATAGCTAAATTAACGGTGACCTTTGAATCCGCAACCGCAGTGAACGCTCCGCCGCCACCGACAGCCAATTGAATCCCGTCGGGGGTGACTAAACGGACCGGTTGCATCACCATCGCCAAGGAGGGGTTGGAAAGGACTTTGGTTTGAGCCGCAATTCCCGGTGGCGAATTTCCTCGCATTAACCCATAGTTGCCATGATACATTTGCGCGGGAAGTCGACCGGCGTTCCAGCCGTTGATCAACATGCTGGCAACAACGACAAGAATTGCATTCAAGCAAATTTGATTGTAGTTTCTGAATGTCACTTGAAGTCCCCTTTGGTTCGATCGCCGAATCTCTCAACAAGCCTCGGTCGCCTCTGACACGACTGTCGTTTGCAACTGGTCGTCACGGCTGATGAACGCCCGAATTATGCGGTGTTATTTTCACTTAAATGGGATGCAAGTCGCAGGCAATTTTTGGGTTTTGCCTGCGACTTTACCTTGCCCATGGTTGAATCAGCATCAAGACGTTTTCAGCAAAGTCTTAACGCCTTAATCGGTTCAAGATTCCACTGCTGCCACCACTCGGAGGGCAATCGCCGTCCCCACCCAACTGTCCATGTACCATGTCGGCGGGAGGTTGTTGGTTGAAGTGTGGTGGACGGATCGTGTTTTCTTGGATAAGTAACCGATCGGCTGGTCGAGGGTAGCTTAAACCTGGCTTTTGTCGCACGTGAACATTGACTTCTGGAGTCGGACCTGGAATCTGCATGGCAGTATGATTGTGGATGTTGTACTGCTGCAAACCGGCGGGGCCCCCCAGTGGGATGTGGGGCGGACCTGGCAGTCCAATATTGGTTCCGGAGTATGGCATGCCATAATTCGGTCCGGTGACTCCGGAAATGTAGTTTGAGGTGTCAAACCCACCGCCACCCATACCGCCACCAAATGGCATCGCTCCAGCGGCCAAGCCAGGCTCGATGCCGAAACCTTCGAGGGCTTTGTTCCCCATCCGTACGATCGCCAAGATCGCTCCGCGGCGATCAGCTTCTGTGATGGGATCCATACCTGGATCGAGTCGTGTGCTGACAATTGTATCAACTCCAGCCAAAGCCAATTCTTGGAATTGGGGATCGGGAACGTAAATGACTTTGGTGACAAAGTTTGCTGCTGATACTTGATCAAAGTCTTCTTGCGTGAACTGAATCGGAATAGCCGAGTGTGCCAAATAGGCTGCTGTTCGAGGCGAAGCGTTTCCGATTTCTAACGTTGGATAAAGAGTCATACCGGGACGTCCATCGATATTCGAAATTCTCAGTCGATAAATTCCGCCTTGCTGAAAATTTTGACGACCGGGAACGATTAGCGGTTGCGAGTCGTACGCGCCGACACCTGAGACGTCCCACTGCACCGACATCAATTCAGGTCGATCAAACAGAATTTGGACGGGTTGATAGTTAACGGCACCAAAGGGGCCGTACATCGCCCCCATGCCTTGGCCTAAATCGGGTCCCCGCGATGCTGACAAAACCCCTGGGCCGGGACCGCCAACCCCTGGGCCGGGCTCCATGAGCATTTGAGCCGGTGGCAAGTTGTGGCCGGTCGGTGTTCCTTTACGTGTCAATGGCATTTGTGCTTGGGCGGCTGTGCACGCCAAGCCCAATGCCAACAATGTCAAGCAGCCCGTTGTGAAACGTGCGTTCATCATATCCCCCCTGGAATTTTAGCCATATTCCATTTCACGAAGCGACCTAAGTGGTCGGTTCTTCGTCGAATATGGCCGAGCTTTTGCTGAATCAAACCGTTTTCTCACAGTCAGGCAACAAAGTCCAAACTGTATGAATAACAAAAATTACATAATTGAATTCCAAACCTGCAAAGACGCTGGAATCTATCGCCAGCCTCTCACAGAAGTACGGATCAAGCCTGCGGTTACTAAGCTGAAAGGATGAGGCATCATTTCAATCCGCCTTAGTCATCGCAATCAGTCGCAGGAAACTGACATAGACTCGACACGCCTTCGATTTTAGAATTCAATCTTCAGTCATCTTTTTCGGAACAATACAACGGGATTCTTTGGCAAAATCCGCATAATACGATTATGAAACTTAAATTCTTGATATTTTGGGGGGTGCTAGCAGCTGGCGGATTGGTGGCTGGATACGCTCTCGATCGCGGTCAATTAACCTCAATTGCTCAACAGATCCTTTTCAAATCCGTAGATAAAACTTCCATCGAAAAGCCCCCGATGCCTCCTGAGTTTCACCAGACGTTCCTACGGGCTACGATGCCCGATGCACGGGAACTGCCTAAACACGCTCCCACGAATTCTTTTTTGCAAGGAATCAGCCAATCGATTCGCGACTCGCGACCTTTTGAAATGAATCTGGCGATCGCTATTCGCCGCAATGACCAGGAACACTTCATGGGTGGTTGGTACGGTCAGGTCGGACAAAAGTTGAATCAAACGCGGATGGTCTTGAATTTTATCAGCAGTCAAAATCGGTTCGAAGAATCGTTAACCCCATTCCCAACCAGCGGAGAATCGATCTCGCAAATTTGTGACGGTCGTTTTTTGTATACACAAATCCAAAACCAAGAGGATCGCCATTTAGAATTTATCGACCTGCGAAAGATTCAAGAACTGGGCGAGGCGAATCGAACGGCTCCGCAATCTGATCCTACCAGCTGGATTGCCACCGGCGGGCTAGCCAGCTTGATCGAAAATCTCTCTTTGGCATTTGAGTTTAGTGAGCCACAGGTACAGGAGATTGATGGCCTGCAAGTTTGCCGCGTTGATGGGATTTGGAGCGGTGACGATATTCGAGAACTACTAAATGGCCAAGTTTCCGAAGATTTCTTGGCCCCCGAAATCGTCTGGCATCAACTGCCCCCACAATTACCTCATCAAGTCAGTTTGACATTGGTTCACAATCCAGATCTCGGTTGGTTGCCTTCTAAATTACACTATTTTCAATTTGAAAAAACTCAAGATTATGATGACCCCAGCGAAGGTCAACGATCTGCGTTACGATTGGTCGGTTTATTTTATTTCAGCCATCCCAAACCATTGAGCATTTCGGCAGAACAACTGATCCAAATTGATAGTGGTGATATCGAAACGATCGATGCAACCCACCACTATGTTA
>JBGTHU010000752.1:0-2356 GCA_041745975.1 Mariniblastus sp. | reverse complement strand
GGGATTGGGAATGTTGAACTATGAATCGGCGTTTATGCGTTTGCCGCCTGGCTATTCCTCGCTGGCGACCAGCAACGGCAGTGGCCCTGCCGCGGCAGCAATTGATCCTGAGTCATGGGACGCGGCTCCTGGGTGGGGTTGGGGAAAACAGATTTTGCCTTTCATGGAACTGGGCAACTTGGATGATCAACTGCCGGCCAATTCACCGATCTGGACCCCGGGTTTGGAGCCATTGATTTCCTCCAAAATTCAAACTTACCTTTGTCCCTCAGTCAGTGGTGACACGGAGGCTTTTATCGTCATGGATGAGTCTCAAAATCCACTGACGCGACATGGCAATCCGATCGTGCTGGGGCGTTCCCACTATGTTGCCAGCCACGGTCAAGAGGAAGTGTGGGGATCGCGAGCCGGTGCCGATTTGACGGCGTTGATATTCACTAATATTTTCACTTCCGAAACAACAATCGTTACGGTCAATGGGGATGTCAGCCGAGTCTCTGACGGGCCGTTTTATCGAAACTCTCGCACGACATTGGGGGAAATAACCGATGGCACGAGCACCACAATTTTCGCTGGTGAGCATTCCTCGGCGCTCAGTGATAAAACTTGGGTGGGGGTGATTCCAGGGGCCTTTGTGCATCCGAGGATTTTTACCCCCTTGAATGGGTACGAGACGGCCGCCACATTGGTGTTAACACACATGGGGCCGTCCGGTGGCGAGTTGGACATCACTGGGTTTCCGATTATCCACCCTGTTAATTTTCCCACGTTACATGTTGGCCAAATGTACGCTGAGCATCCCGGTGGAGGCAATGTGCTGTACGGGGACGGATCGGTTCGATTTATGGATCAAGATATTGATTTGATTTTGGCCGCATCTTTGGCCAGTATGAATGAGGGGGAGGTCATCTCAGGTGATTATTGATTCGCTCCGTCGTTGTTTACTACAATATTCGGTAGGACATTTCGTTCGTTCCATGATGTTTCCTGCGATCATACTGTGCTGTCTACTATCTACCAGCGGATGTTCGTCGGTGCCCACCTTGAGTCAAAATGGTTACGATCAAGCGGTCGCCTTAATGAGTATTTGCAACCGCCAAAGCGAGCAAGGCTTAGTGATTTTGAAGCAATCGATTGAGAAATCGATGGAGCAGGGGGAGCTTCCTGGCAATGAGGGAAAGCTGTTGCTGAAGGTTATCAAATTGGGAGAATCGGGCGATTGGAACACAGCAAAGAGTCGAGCGCGAGCGATCATGGACCGGCAAAAGTCTTATAAACCCCGCTGAGAAGCATGTCCACGGGCAAGATAGCCCTGAACGAAATTAGATATCAGTAACCGTTTCCGGGTAACGAGTGAAGTCGCGGCTCCCGCCGAGACAATAACGACTTAACGAGTTACGACTTGGCGAGCTACATTTCCGAAGAATAGTCTCGACAGAAGGCTCGACCACCCCCTAATTTTCGCCATTTTTGTCAGCTCACAACCCGCCGAGCATGCCTCCCTTTTTGGTTTGAGGCAAAAACCTGATTTGCCCAGAAGACATTCGCTGAAAATTTGTTAAGATGAAGGGAGAATTTAAGACTAAAAAACGTCAACTACTTGGTGAAAGTTTTGGAAAACGAACAGCATACTCTCTTGCAACCCACCTCGGCTGTCAACCGATCGATTGATCGGCGGGAATTACATCAGTTCTCAAAGAAACTATTGGATAACATTTCCCAAGTCGTTTTGGGGAAAACCGAACCGGCAAAACTTTGCCTAATTGCCCTTTTTGCGGCGGAGCACGTGTTGTTGGAAGACGTTCCGGGTGTCGGCAAAACATTGATGGGAAAGGCGTTGGCCAAGAGCGTTGATGGGAATTTTTGTCGGATTCAATTTACCCCTGATTTGCTGCCCAGTGATATCTTGGGAAGCTCGATTTTTAACACCAAGGAATCGACATTCGAATTTAATCAAGGGCCAATCTTCAACAATTTTATTTTGGCTGATGAAATCAACCGCGCACCGGCTCGAACTCA
Source organism: Mariniblastus sp. (assembly GCA_041745975.1). Taxonomy (GTDB): domain Bacteria; phylum Planctomycetota; class Planctomycetia; order Pirellulales; family Pirellulaceae; genus Mariniblastus. The sequence continues at coordinate 337 of JBGTHU010000752.1, read as the reverse complement.
AAGTGCGTTATTGGAGGCAATGAGTGAGATTCAAGTTAGCATCGACGGCCATACCTATCCACTGGCCAAGCCCTTCATGGTCATCGCCACCCAGAACCCATTCGAGTTTGAAGGGACTTATTCGCTTCCGGAAAGTCAGTTGGACCGATTCCTATTAAGAATTTCCATGGGTTATCCGGACCGCCAATTCGAAACAGAGATTTTTGAAAATCATCGCATGGGAGAACCAGTTGATCACTTGAGGCCGGTTTGTGATGCCAGTGTACTATTGGCGATACAAGAAGCGGTCACCGAAGTTGCCATTGAACGCTCCATTTCAGACTACATGTTGAATATT
>JBGTHU010000751.1:0-5509 GCA_041745975.1 Mariniblastus sp. | reverse complement strand
CAGTGCCTCTTTCAAGTCTCCAATACCCAACGAAATTGCCGAATTGGCAAATTGTGTCGGATTCATTTAAGTTTTGGTTGGCTGCCAATGGTGTGCCTGTCGATCTTCGCCAGCCTGTTCATTTTAGGGCTGGGAGATTGTTTAAGGGGGCAAGAGTTTTCCGGCAGTATTGATCGCGCCGACCTCGGTAGCAAGGTGCCTATGAATGCCGCGATAAAGAAGCTGTTTATTGAGAAAGAATTGGCCGAGTCTCACCCGGCGGTGTTGGATAAGACTTACTCGGCTTTTGTCGACCTGCCTCCTTTGGACGTAAATTCCGATTATGAAATCATACTTGGCATTAAGAACCCTTACCCGCATCCAGTGGAATTTGTAAAGGCGGTACCCAACTGCGTTTGTTCCTCTGTGAGTTTCCAGGGCACTCTATTTTTGCCTGATTCGATATCTCCGGTAAACGTCAAATTAAAAACACCGAAGTCGGATCGTACCGGAAAAATTAACATCCAAATTGCGTTATACAATGATTTGGAGTGCCAGGTACCCGTTGGCTGGATTGAATTGAGAGCGAACTTGCAAGGGAATTTGTCCTTTTCGGACAGGCAATTTGCGTTTGAGGTTGCTTCGGGTAAGGAGCCTTCTCTGATTCCATTTCAAATTCCTTTTGTTTTTCGGATCCGGTTTCTCTTGATTGCTTGAATGTGGAATTGTCGGAGTCATTGCAGGAAATAATATCGGTTAAAAAGGCGAGTGATGAAACAAAAGAGGGTCGGTTGGAACTCGCCTTTGAATCGCCCCAATTGGATTTCGAAAATTTAGTTGGTACGATCACTCTCCGTGATAAACAGTTAAATCTTCAAGATCGTTGTTCCGTCCTCTTCAGTAAACGCCAGCCGGTTGTATTGAGCCCTGCCGAACTTCGTTTTCGGCCGCCCAGTGATCAGTCAGAAAATGCAGACGAGCGTCGAGTTGCAAAATTCATTTTACGATTTGATGAAGATATCGCCGATCAAGACAAAAAGATCGTTTCGGCTAACCCAATCCAATGCTACTTGGACGGTCGGCGTTTAGGTTTAACTTTTCAAAAACTTGGGTCTACCAATGTCTATCGAGGACAAATCGAGCTTCCTAAAGCGACCTTGGAAAACGCCGAGGGAGTTCTTGAATGGGATTTGGTGGGTCAAAGCGGTAAGCGTTTTCAGTTGTCAACTTTTTTTACGATCGAGAATTAATATGTTTCACAGAATCGGAAATTTTCTAACTTCATTTTTAGGGGTTTTAGTCATCAGTCAGTTTCTTATCTTCAATTGTGTTGCCCAGGTGGAGGAGAGTCCTCCCGTGGAAGTAAACGAATGCTGGGTAACGTTCTCTCCTAATTGTTCAAACTTTGCATTCTATCCGCAAGATCCCGGAGACGGCAGTAGGTGTCAAAATGGGTGCGTTCCTGCTTGGTGGCAGGGGGAAGAAATTCGTGTCTGCAGCACACCAAGCATGACGTACGTGATAAATTCAAACGTGCCTGGTGTAGTACACGCTCCAGCTGGGATTGTTGGCAACACGGAATTACAGGATCATGGAGGGGTGGAATGGTCTATGTACTGCGCAAGAACATACGGCTGCGAATGTATTTGGAATAAAGAAAATGATGATCCGCCTCCAACAGTATGCACTCAAGTCGGAGGAATAGATCCAAATCAAGTGGTTAGTGTTAAAATGGAATGGGTCGATTTAGAAAGTTCGACTTGTACTTCGGATCCTAACTAGCCTGCCAATAATATGTACATTGAAGGCTAGTGCTTTGTTCCAATTAGATTTTAGGGTTGTGAAAGTTAAGCTAAACCGAGTAAAATTTAAAGTTTTATTTATTAATTTTACAAATTAGAAGAATTATGGAACCCTAATTTTAAATTGGAACAAAGCACTAGTATTGGTATTTAAATCGCCATCCGGCAATTTGGCTTCATTTTTTTGTTCTTGCAACAATAATCAATAAAGACTATGGAAATCCGATGCGGACGATGACCAAACTGTTCAGCATGTTACTTGTTGTTTTCTGTTCGATCGATGTTGTTTGGGGGCAGGACGAGCAAGCGTTTGATGAGCCGCTTGAGCAGTATCTTCGCTTGCTGGAAGCGGGGCTATCGAATGCGATGGCAATTGAATCAGGGGATGTTCTCTGGAAAGAGTCGTATTTTTTTGATTCTACCGACTTTGCAGGGCTCAACCGGCCAGAGGATTACGATCCTGACAAGTTACAACCAGGAAAGGTAATGGAGGTGCAATCCTGGCATCGGCTAATTTTTGACCATCAGGAAAAGCGAGTATGTTATCTTCGCAAGACAGTGCAGACTCAACAAGATTTTTCGAATGATAGTATCAAACCGGTCCAGAAGGTAAGTTGGTACGGAATAGTCGATGACCAAAAAAACGACCGAGCCTTCATTACAACTCAACCTGGGTTTGCTCAAGAATCTTTTTCCTCGAAGCATAATGGAAACTTGGTGAAATCGTTTAGCTTTCCTGATCTCCGTAAAGTTAACGACAGACAAAAATCAATTGAGCGACTTAAGGAACAATCCCCGGCGATACAGATTCGGAGGTTGGAAAATTCATATGTCGTTCAAATAGAATTTAAGCCCTATTCTGGTGATGCTATGGTGGATCATGAGATCGAGGCGGTAATTTCAATTCCTTTTGTCCAACGTGTTTTCGATGCAGATTCATTGCTGGTTGTTGAGACAAAAAACTGGAGCGAGAAACCTCGAGGTGTTAAATTTAGAGGTGGATCCCTGAATACTCAATATAAGGAAATTCGTGGAGTTTATGTACCTATTTCAGTTTCGGATTCAGATAAAACTCGATTGATCATTTTTGGGGAACCAACTTTCGGCCATGTGGAGATTCGCAAACATTTTCACTGGTTCTCATTGAATGAAGGGGTCGATCGAATGAATGTCTTCCAGGGGGAGGCATTTGAGTCTTTGGAAGCGTTCGAAAAAATGATTGATCCGGTTAAATCAAATGCATCCAGTTTGATCATGACCAGTCCGACTGAGACCCAATCAAAATCCGATGATTTGTCTCGACCGAAAAAATAATGTTTAAGCTAGAGGTCTGTCTGAGTACTGAGCTTGCTGTTGCATTTGCAGGAATTGGACTTCGTCATCCGTTCGTTCGTCAGCCTGTTCGTCAGCCTGTTTTTGGGCCAGTTGTTGGTCTTGGCCTAGCACTGGATCAGAATTCAATTCCGGCTGCTCTTCGAGGGGATCACTGATCTTTTTCAGCGATTTTACCGGCTTGCCAATTTCGGCTTAACTTAATTGATCAGTCGAAAGCTCGTTCATGAAAGAATTTGCTGGTTCTTGAATTGGCGTACTGGCGCTTTTCCAATAGGCAGAAACGGCGAAAGAAACGAACAGGCCGCCCATGGCAGCTGCCATGAGTTCACTGCGGTTTGAATGTAGTATTCGATTTGGATTTGAGGATGGTCGATGGGGTTCAAAAAAGTTGGGATTCGTATCGACATGCATAGCATGGCTTTCTTGATTAATTTAATACTTTCAATTTCAGGGCTTGGGCGCCTACCTTAAAGTAAATGGCAAATTGGCCCGGCCAGCGGACAAAATTTTCGTTGATGGAATCAAGAATTATTATGAATTCCCAATTACACCAACTGCAACTGCTGGGTGGCGTCCAACGGCTGTCACTCTGGCTCGCCGATGAGGATGAAGGCGGACCAGTAGTGGGGGCGGGCGTAGGGCTTGTAGTCGTCGCCGGCGGCGATCTCGGTCGGGGTTGATGGCGGCGGTAGCTTGAACTTCTTCTCGCTGCGGGTGCCACGGGCGATCCCGCCGGTCAGCTTGGCGGTTAACGCTGTCGCTTCGGTGGCATTGAGATTGCGGAGCCAATGTTTGGCTTCTTCCAACGCCTTCGCCTTGGGCATGGGAGAAATTAGCCCATCGCGTTGGCCAAGCAGGTTCTGGTAGAACCGTTGCATGAGTAACGCCGTGGCGATGTCGTCCACTTCCCACAAGCTCAGGCAGACGGAGCGTGCCCCGCTGAGCAAAAACGCCTGGGCAAAGCCGAGCAGCCCTTCGCCACCTCCCTGCCGACCGAGGCCAGTTTGACACGCCGATAGGGTGACTAGGTCGGCGTTCAGATTCCAGAAGTCGAGGACTTCACGGGCTGAGATCTCGTTGTTGTACCAGGGTTCGCCCGGCTTGATTTCGTCTTTGGGCTGATCTTGCGACAGGATCAGTTTCGACTCGAAAGCGGTGACGCTGTTGCCCTTGCCGTGGGTGGCGAAGTGCAAGTAGCGGAACAGGCCGAGGTCACCTGAGTTTCGCAGAGAGTCGACTACCGCTTCGCTGGCCTTATTGTCTAGCAACACGGTGGCATTGGGGAAAAGTTCACGCAGTTTTTGCACCTCGTAACGAGTTCCAGGCAGGTCCCGCCAAACATCCCCCCGGCTGATACTGGCGAACAAAGCTTCACTTTCACGGCGGTTGGCTAAGGCAATGGGTGCCGGGTCAGGAGAAAGAATCACACCCAACGGTCCGACGGGGAACTCGACCACCTGTTCGGTAGCTTTGTCCCCATCATCCACCCTCCAGAGAATCACGGCGGCTGTCTTCGCTCCAGCTTCTGAGGCTGTTTGAATGGCTGCTCTTAGATCATCGATTGAATTGAGTTTCGATTCAGCATATTGCAACAGGACTTGACCTGGATTAAGACCCAGCTCTTCTGCTTTGCCACCGGGAGCCAGTGCATCGATCAGCAGGCCGTGTGGCGGCAAAGCCGTCAGTTCTCTCTGCTTTGCCTTTTCGATTTCGTAGATCGGATCACCGACGGCGAAGAGGCTGTTTTCGAAATTTGGCTTCTCAGGCAAGCGAGCAAGAAATGTACCCGAGGGGATATAGCTGATCGTAAATTCCGGAGCGATGACTTCCACTGGCAGGCCAGCCATCTGTTCGACACCGACCACATACAGTTGGGTAATGCCGTTTTCTTTGAGATGAGTCAGCACCGGTTCGATCCGTTGGCGGCGGAGTTGCTCAATCGACTCCTGCAGATTACTCGGCGGCACTGGTTGAGTTAACGATTCGCGGAGCTTACCGGGGAGTTGGACGTCGACCTTTGTCCACTTCCCATTCTCACCGCTGCCAGGCAGGGACGCCCAGAACGGCTCGCCATCGAACGTCAGCACGCAGGCCCAGTGCTCTTGGAGATTGCCTTCCCTTGATATCACATCAACCCAAGTGAGCAGGGCGTGGCCGGCGGGAATCGCCTGCTGAATTGCGCCAAAGTCACTCACTTCCTGCGTGCTCAACTCGGCGGCCAGTTCGGCCAACTCGACGTTCAACCGTCCTCGTGCCGCGATCCTTTCCGTCAGTTCATTGTTCTCTTCGTCGGTCAGATTAGGACGGCCCACCAGCACGGCTATCCGTTTTTCGATTGGCGAAAGCTCATTCACGATGCGGGATTGACGGGTCTGTTGATCAGCAGAGAATGT
>JBGTHU010000750.1:0-2806 GCA_041745975.1 Mariniblastus sp. | reverse complement strand
GTCGCAGGATGGGGGATGGTCCGGTTGTTCATTGCCATCGGAGCCGATCACCACTAGAATATCTGACTGTCTCAGGCGTTTTGATAGTGGCTCGTTGCTGGAGGCCTGGGATTATTTATTGCAAACTGGAGCAACCAATACGAACGTTTGTGATCTGCGAATCCTGCTAAAAAGAAAATCATATTGATGACCAACGAAAATCAGGGATCCCTGCCTTGTACTCAGTCTCCTTTTCCAACTTCAACTTCATCCTCATCTTGTTTCACAAGTCCGTTAGTGGTCGCTATCGAGAAATTGCGTTGGCGTTGTGGGCCTGAAAAACTGATGTTTGAATCGACTGCCGAAATCGAACCCGCCTCGGAAGTATTGGGCCAGGCGACGGCGCGGGATGCATTGGCGTTTGGGCTGCAATCCCTGGCGCGCGGGCAAAATGTTTTCGTTCGAGGAACCTTGGGTACCGGTCGCAGCAAGATGGTTAATGATCTACTGGCCCACTTGCAACCAGTCACCGATGATCTCAAAGACTTCTGCTATGTCCACAATTTTTCCCGGCCTGATCACCCCCGTCTGATTGTATTACCCGCCGGTCAAGCGACCCAGTTCAGAGATTCAATGCAGCAGTTGGCCGAATATCTCAGATCCGAATTGCCGAAAGAACTTGATTCCGAACCCCATCGATCGAATCGCCAGTCGATCCAACGGCGTTTTCGAGAAGATGTTAAACAACTTTCCCAGCCTTTGGAAAAAGAACTTGAAGCGCGTCAGATGGCAATGGTTCCCATTAGTCAAGGAGCAACCCATCGTATGCTGATTGTTCCGATGGTTGAAGGAAAACCGATTCCGTTGGATGAGTTCCGTGACTTGGTTCAACAGGGCAAATTGCCTCAGTCGCGGTTAGCAGATTTCGAAAGTGATTTTCCCAATCTTCAGGAACGATTGATAGAAATGTCGGAAATAATCTCAGATCGCATGGGGCAAGTTGCCGTTGAAGTGCGGAATATGTTGACCGACTTGATCCAAGAACTGTTCACAAAGGCCACACAGGCAATCCGATCTCAATTTCCTGACCAGAAAGTTAGTCTGTTGTTGAAGGAAATATCCGACTATGTGGCGGAAGTCTTTTTACGTGACCATGCTGAAGCAGAATCGCCTGAGTCGGCTGATTTTGGTACGGCTTGCGGAGTGAATATTGTATTGCACCACCAGGAATCGCGACGAAGGCCGATTGTTGAAGAAACGTCGCCCACAATCATCAATTTGCTGGGGACAGTCGAACCCACCTGGAATAGCAAGGGGGGGGCCCAAAGTGACTATCGCGGCATTCGTGCAGGCGCAATTCTTAACGCCAATCAAGGATATTTGATTTTGGACGCCAAGGATGTGTTGGCTGAACCAGGCGCCTGGCGATCCTTGATGCGAACCCTGCGAACCGAACGTTTAGAAATCGTGCCACCGGAGTTGGGCTGGATGCGGCAGCAATTAATCATTTTCCCCGAACCGATTGATATCAAGTTGAGAGTCATTCTTATCGGTGATGTTCGCACTTGGCATATGCTCGATCAGTTGGACCCGGATTTTTCGGAACTGTTTAAGGTGCTGGCTGATATCGATGAAGAAATTCCAAGAGACGATGCGGGAATCAATTTGTATTGTCATGTCTTGGCCTCGCTCTGCCGATCCGAGGGACTGCCCCCATTTGATCGGTATGCGGTTGCTGCCATTATTGAACATGGAGCTCGGATTGCCGCTCGAGCCAATAAGCTGACGGCCCGGTTCGGACGGATTGGTGATATTGCGATTGAAGCAGCCTTTTTGTCCAACGGGGATCTGGTCAATCAAGACAATGTATGTCAGGCGATAGAGCGAACGAAAACACGTGCCAGCCTTCCATCGCGCAGATTTTGGGAGATGGTGCAAAACCGATCACTGAATATTCATACCTCGGGGGATGTGGCCGGACAGATCAATGGGTTGGCCGTGATGCGATATGGCCCACTTACCTATGGATTTCCCGCGAGAATCACTGCTTCCATCGGCCCTGGAACAGCGGGCGTAATCAATGTTGAAGGCAGTAGCCAATTGTCCGGAGCAATCCATACCAAAGGATTTCATATTTTGGGAGGCTTGCTCCGAAAGCTCTTGTCAACGCAACACCCTTTAGCATTTAGTGCGTCCGTTGCTTTTGAGCAAAGTTATGGCGGGATCGATGGTGATTCTGCATCGGCTGCCGAGATAATCTGTTTGCTGAGTGCACTCACTGATATTCCGATCAAACAGAATTTGGCTATCACGGGAGCGATTGACCAATTGGGTAATATCCAAGCAATCGGCGGAGCCACGGAGAAGATTGAGGGGTTTTTTGATGTCTGTCAATGTTTCGGGCTGACCGGCGATCAAGGAGTCATTATTCCCAAATCGAATATCAATGACCTGATGTTACGGACTGATGTTTTGCACGCCTGTCGAGAGGGAAATTTTTTCGTCTATGCGGTTGAAAATATTTTTGATGCGTTGGAAATCATGACCGGCGTTCCCGCAGGGCATAAGGAAAGAAGCCGACCTTACCCTGCCGGGAGTCTATTGGCGATTGCTCGAGAAAAAGCCGAAATTTACTGGCGAATGTCACTGGCCAATCCTTACGCTCCCGATTTTATACAAGGCCCGTTAGGTTCTAGCTCGGATCAACCGAGTAACTAAAAAACCGCGTTTCGATTGACCGAAACGCGGTTAAATTTATCTTAGCACTGATTGAAGAAAAAGAATCGTATCAACGAGCGGAAGTTGCTTCGATGTTAATCAGCTTTCG
>JBGTHU010000749.1:0-4139 GCA_041745975.1 Mariniblastus sp. | reverse complement strand
CTTGCAGAAATTGCGGGAGAGCCGTCAAAAAGTCGACTCCCTTGCGAGGGGAATCGGGAATGGTGACACCATCGTAGAACCTGGCGCTCCACGGTTGAGGCAAATACTGCTCGGGGGCGGAGTCTTCCGCATGCGGTGCAAAAAACGAAACGCTCAACAAAAAAGGTTGGTCATTCGGTTTCTGTTGTAGAAAGCTCAACGCATCTTGGACGTTCCGTTTGGTCACATGAATTCGCTGGCCATCAACTTGCGTCCAATGACGACCTTGATAGCTGCGGCTGAAATCAAAATCTTCATCTCGAATGGCACCGACTCCGTACTTGCCAACGAAGCCACTGTAGTAGCCCATCGATCGCAATTTTCCAGGGTAGGAATCAGCGAATTGGTCAGGCGTGAGGGGTTTATCGAACTGGTCGATCCCATGCCGACTCATGTACTGTCCGGTCAAAATCGACGCTCGGCTGGTCATGCAAATGCTCGTCGTCACATAAGCGCGAGTAAAATGGACTCCGGCAGCGGCCATTTGATCCAAGTGAGGGGTGTGGATCACCCGGTTTCCGGCAATACCTAATGAGTCGAACCGTTGGTCATCGGCCACAAGTACAATCACGTTCAGAGGTCGCTCTGTTGCCGATTCGGGCTGCTCGACTGGCTTAACCTGATAGCCACGATTATCTTCGTAACCACAAGCTTGCAGGTCGAGATGGCAGAAGTTAAGTAGGATAAATAGCGTAAAACAATTCAGGCCAATAAGGCCAATAAAGTCCAACAGGCTTTTATCATTGATTCGAAATTTGGTCGGATATTGCATGATGATTTGGAAATCCATTCTGAACGAAGTTTACGTTTCATCTGGGTTTTGATTCCACAGGTGTCAGCCGGCCCCCTAAACGGGCCACCCTTCTGAACCATGGCACTGTCCCAGAACAACTATTCCAATTGTACCGCGCGCTGGAACCAATGGAACACTTGGTTTCGATTTATCGCGTTCGCAGACTCCATTGCTTGAAATTCCGTAATGTGGCTGGATCTCAAGTTTCAGTTGGAGAAGTCTAAAGCGAGACGACTCAACGAGAGTTGCATCGGGGAAGAAATGTCCCCGGGAAAGCCTCGATCTCTCCACGATATTCGTGAATTTCTTAATGCGACAAAAATGCGACAAAAATTTTCAACGGTCACTGGAACTGTTTCCTGAGTTTACAAGATAAATTTGCTGAGGTCTTCGTCCTGGGTCACGCTTTCCAGTTTCTCACGGACATAGCCCGCATTGACGACAACATGCCCCTGCCCCATATCCGCGGCTTCGAAGCTAAGTTCCTCCAATAGATGTTCCAGGATGGTGTATAACCGGCGAGCGCCAATATTCATTGTGTTTTGGTTGACGTGAAACGCAAATTTGGCTAACTCTTCGATCGAGTCGGGCAAGAATTCCAACTCGACTCCTTCGGTCGACAGCAGCGCGGTATATTGTCGAGTCAGACTGGTTTTAGGTTCGGTCAGAATGCGGACGAAATCATCTTTCGTCAAATCTTCCAATTCCACGCGGATGGGGAACCGGCCTTGCAGCTCCGGCATCAATTCGCTGGGCTGGTTTTTATGAAAGGCTCCGGCGGCGATGAACAAAATATGGTCGGTGCGAATGTAACCTTGTCGAGTCTGTACGGTAGTTCCTTCGACGATGGGCAACAGATCGCGTTGTACTCCCTGGCGAGAGACATCGGCTGATTTGGATTCGCTGGCGATGACCTTGTCGATTTCGTCGATAAAGATAATGCCAGAATTCTCTGCAAGTTGAATCGCGTCGGAATTGATTTTTTCACTGTCGACCAATTTATCCGACTCTTGTTCGAAGATTATTTTTTTGGCTGAGGCGACATCCATTTGCCGTTTGGTGCGGGAGGAGGGCATGATTTTTTCCAGCATACCTTGGAAATCCATATCCATTTGTTCCATACCGACACCGCCCATCATAATTGGAGTCGATTTTTGTTCGGTCACGACTTCCACCATCCGCTGGTCAAGTTCCCCGTTGCGCAGCATTGCCCGCATTTTTTCTCGAGTCCGCTTGTTGGGGGAATCGGTTTCCGCATCATCCGTCGGGTCTGTTGGAAATGGATCTTGGTCATTGGGTTTGCCGCCAGAGTCTTTCCCCATCTGGATAAACGCCGAGGGGGAAAACTGATACTCTTTGCCGGTCGGGCAGAGCAGATCGAGCAACCGTTCTTCGGTCAATCGTTCCGCTTCGGATTTGACCTTTTCCCGCTCCTTTTGTTTAATCAGAGTGATCGCGTTGTCGACCAGTTCCCGCACCATGCTTTCGACATCGCGGCCATAGTAGCCAACCTCGGTGTATTTGGTGGCCTCGACTTTAATAAATGGGGCTTCGGTCAGTTTGGCCAATCGTCGGGCAATTTCGGTTTTGCCAACACCGGTGGAGCCGATCATCAAGATGTTTTTGGGTGCCACATCTTGCTGGAGGTCTTCCGGTAGTTGTTGCCGTCGCCATCGATTCCTGACGGCAATCGCAACAGCTCGTTTGGCCGCCGCTTGTCCGATGATGTAACGATCAAGTTCCTCTACGATTTGCCGGGGCGTTAAATTTTCCATTAATTGAAATATTCCTTTGAGTGTTAACCCTATAAGTTGGCTCGGACGATTTCGTCGACAATAATATTTTGGTTGGTGTAGATGTCGATACTGCCGGCAATCATCAAGGATTCTCGCACAATATCAACCAAAGGCAAATCGGTATTTTGCTTGAGAGCGCGAGCCGCAGCGAGGGCATAATTCCCACCAGAACCGATCGCCACGATACCATCGGTTGGTTGGATCACATCGCCGGTTCCGCTGATAAGTAGTGTGACTTGGCCGTCACTGACGATCAACAGTGCTTCCAGTTGTCGCAACATTTTATCTAATCGCCATTGTTTGGCCAATTCCGTGGCAGCGCGTGTCAGGTTGCTGGGGGATTCTTTGAGAAATTTCTCGAAACGCTCGACCAGTGCAAACGCATCGGCACTACTACCGGCAAACCCGCAAATGACTTTCCCATCCAACAGTTTTCTAATTTTTATGGCATCGGCCTTCATCACCGTCGTGCCCAGGGTGACTTGGCCGTCTCCGCCCATGGCTACTCGATCGTCACCTTGAATGGCTAAAATGGTAGTTGCGTGAATTTTCATAGGATGATTGGAACTTGGAACTTGGGGGAGGTGTAATTCTTTGACTGTAAGTCGGAAGAATCGCCAAGGTGGTTGAATTGCCTGGCTCGATTCAGAAACTGGTAGATTGTTACGACAGGCCAGGTCGAGGCTACCGATGAGACCTTTTTTCGCGGCTGCGACGTGTTCTGTGGTTACTGTCTCGGCTCCCTTCCGACTCGTTGAAGTGCCTCTAAAGTATAGCCTAAGACATGACTCAGAGAAACGGGCGGGAGCAGATTCGTTATCCCACAAGACACGTTCTTGTTTGGCATCCGTTGAAGGGTAGTTGTCGCCTTAAAAAAGTGGCGTCGATTGGAGGGAGGTCGAGGCACCTGCCAAGTCAACCAGTGCTCAACGTGCCGCAGGGTGCGAAGAAAAGTCTGGGCAGGAGCCTCGACCTGACCTGTCTACTCGTGAACAGTTCCTTTTTTTCGCATCGACTACCCTTGAAGCAACTTGAAAATTAACGACAATCAAGGTTCATTCATAATTCCATTAGATTTCTGTTTAAATTTATCAAATAAAACCTTGAACTCCGCCATCGTCATCCCAGCCCGGCTTGCTTCGACTCGCCTGCCCAATAAGTTGTTGCTGGCCGAAACGGGCAAGACGCTGATTCAGCATACATTTGAGTCGGCCATCCACAGTCAATTGGCCGACTGCGTGATCGTGGCAGCAGATGACCCAGCCATTGTTGACTGTGTTCGCAATTTCGGTGGGCGAGCGGAATTAACGGATCCAAAGCATCGCAGCGGAACCGATCGGTTGGCCGAGATCGCCAGACGATTTCCCGAATTTGAATTGTTGGTAAATTGGCAAGGGGATGAACCGGAGTTGCCTGCTGCTGTCGTCGATCGGTTAATCGAGATAGCTGGAAATACAGAAGTTGCCGAGTTCGGCAGTGCGGATATCACGACAGCATGCACTCCGATTCGC
>JBGTHU010000748.1:0-6919 GCA_041745975.1 Mariniblastus sp. | reverse complement strand
GCCACACCGCGTGGCAGCAGGGACCCCAGGGCGGCGACCAGATCCGCTCGGTGGATCATCGACACCAACTCTGGCACTCCCAGGGAAGCCGCTAGTTTTTTGGCATCCAGCCGTGTGAGAATCACCTTGCCGTTGTTGATTCGCAAATCCGAATGGGTCATTGGAATGGATCGTTCGCGAACGGCTTCGACGGCCCCGATATATTCCAGGGCTCGCAACGCATTGTACCAGAGACTGATCCCAGCTCCGATCTCCCGCAGTTCTGGCGTTCGCTCATAGATTTCGGCTTCGATCCCTTGCTTTCGCAGGGCGATTGCCGCTGATAGGCCGGCAATGCCGGAGCCGATAATTACTACTTTCATCGAAGTTCCTGAAGTTTGGCTAAAGCCTTTTCAAAATTTGTAATCCAACCGTTCAATTTGACAGACATGTCGGAAACCGAGGGCAAACCGAGATATATGGTGTAAAACGTCGGCGGGGTTGTAGGGTTGGCTACAGTATAGCCGAAATGACCGTCATTGGATGAAGGGAACCCGTGGACGGATGGGTAATTCTGGTTGGTTGGGATTTTCCTGAAAACGCTGCAGCGGCTGGCTGTAAAACTTTCGGTCGCGGTGGTAGACTACATACAAACCTTCGCTGTCAATTCCTTCCAACAGGGAACCATCCGCCAAAATCCAACGTGGTGATTTCGGTAGATTGCCCTGCATCGATGGGAACTGAACTTGCCCCAAATACTCTCCCGTTGGAGTGAACGCCAACAATCGGGTTACCGATCAGCATCAAGTAGTGACTGTCATCGCTCCATTTCAAATCGACAGCCGGGTTGCGTTGGCGACGATTATTCACAGGAAAAACTCCTAAATCCAGCACAGCCTCGAAGGTTTCACGGGATACGATTGTCACATGATCGTTTAACTCATCCACCTTCTCATGTTTAAATTGATATCGTTTGTCGGGACTGTCGAACGAATGGCCGAAACTCAATTCTAAATTTCCCATTGGCTGCGGACGGTTTATCAAAATCGGATTCGATTGCAACGAAATCAAGCCAGCATAGGCTTGCCGCCGGGGCCTACCTCCTGGTACTCGCTCCAGCTGACCATACCACTCCAGTATGAAACTGCCATCAAACCAATCGACGATTTTCTTAATTTTGAACGGCGAAACCTGATCGTCTACCATTCCAGACGGTGAAGACTGATAAATTTCCAGCTCACCGGAGACGGACGAGCCCACTTCCTGCCAGCGGGCGATTTCATTCCCGCAAGCGACCAGCAGCCCTTGATCCGTTTGCCAGTGGAGTCGTATCGAATTAGGCGTTTTCAACTTTTCCAGCGATGTACTTCCTCGACGGTTGTTGCTTAAATCTTGCAAGATCAACTCGCGACCGCCGGTCGTCCAGGCAATCCGCTGAAAATCAGGCTCTACGGCCAACATGGGGTCTCTCTGGGCTGTCGAAGTAGACCCTTGCCGAGAGTTGGCACGAATTTTGGGAATCAATAATTGTTGTACGATCTGTCGGGTTTCGATATCCCAAATGGAAAACTGAATATTCGTGTCCATGGTTTCGAAAACCGCCAGTCGGGTCCCCTGCTCGTTCCATTGAGCGGTGCCGGTGACGGCGAACTCAAATTCTCCTCGCTGCAAATTCCAGATGGAAGTTTGCATTTGTTGCCCGATGGCATGCGAACAGAGCAAAAACTTGCCATCGAGCGAAACGGACCACGTGGCGTTAGGTTGTTGATTGATTTCCGCCACCGCGATCGAATCACCCGTATCCAAGCGGAGAAAGTGGAGTTGTTGATTTTGAAAATAACCCAATCGATATCCCCGGTCCCAAACAAGTGCATCGTCCGAAGCCCGAAATTCATAGATTGGTTGAGCAAACTCTTCGTGCAGCCCCATTAGAGTCAAGTTAGTTTTCTAAGCATTTTCCGGCTCAGTGGCGAGAGGCGGCCCTTATACTGACAACTTCGCAAACCGTAAACGGCTCCGACTAACCAGTGCCTAGCACAATTCGAAAAACCGTCACAGTCGATATCGATTTTGATTTTCCCTAAAAAACGACTGATCGAATCATAAGTCTTTTGATAAAAAAACGAATCTTAAATAGAAGACGGTTTCCTTTTTCGGCCTCCTAAATGGGACAATCGCAACCCATCAACCCTCGGTCAACTCAACGCAAATGACTCTTTCATCAAATGATACATCTGAACAAAAGGGGACTTTCCTGCTTCCCTTTCTGTTAGCGGTTTTTGCGGCCTGTATTGGAGGGCTGATCGGTTGGTTCCTGCTCTCGATCATTGTTGGGGGAATTGCCGATATGATGAAATGGGATTGGCTTGAGACAAACGCGCGCTGGGTCACCATGTTAACGGTCGGTTTTCTCAATGGCTGGGGGAGTTTTTGGAAACACCGAACAGCGATCCTTAATCAACAACGGCGGAAAGAGCTGGGGGCAGAACTGGGTTTAGAACACACGATCGATCTTAATGAAGGGCTGTCCGATGCGATCGAAGAGTTGATGGGGGGTGATGTGATGATCAGCGGTGGGGCGCTCCATCGAGACTTTGGATCGACCCATTTGGTAGTCGCGGATGTCAGAGTCTTCCGGTCTCAAAAATCCGACAATGCCTCTTCGACTGATCCGGAATATACGGTCGCCTTTCTGGAAGATCACGACTTGGATTTACCTGACTTTCGTATCCAGCCCAGAAGCTTTCTTTCAAATATCGTGATGCGAATGACAGGCTTTCGAGAGATTCCCTTGAAAGAAGATTCGTCGTTTTCGAAGAAGTACATATTAAACGGAATGAGTCTCTCTAAGCTGAAGAGCTTCTTTGACGATCAAATTCAAGACTATTTTGCGGAATTAAACGGCTGGCAGATACACGCTCGCGGCAAACGGGTGCTTGCCTGGCAGCCCTCCAAGGCCACCTCCGCAACCGACACTGAAAAATTTATTGATCAGGCATTCGAGATATTCTCGACTTTAAGAGACCGGAACGCCAGTTGGACCTCGCAATCATTGACCAATTCCACCCATTCTTCGGCAGCCGCGACCGAAATCGGCATTGCAAATAACCGTGGTACCCTCAACGGAAACAAAGACGGAGTCACCGATTTGGAATTCGACGGTTTGACCGCAGGCATCATCCGTCGCTATCTGATTCGCACAGTCGATATCGACAGAATGCTGGCCGAGCCAACTCCTCGCCAATGGCTGCCCGACGGCATAAAGAATGACAAACTTGGCTTTCCAGCCGTTCCGTTAGTGGGGTTCATGTTCTTAGCAGGGGGAACCTTGTTTGCGACGTTGGGCTTAATGGAAGACGTCTCTTTTGAAGGAGGCCCCGAATGGGTACCTGCCGCTATCGGATTCACTTTCATCGCGGTCGGCATCCCGCTGTTGATCGGAGGTTGTTGGTATCGATTCCGTTGGGATCGGCTACTGCGGCGAGGAGAAGTGACCTGGGCGGAAGTCCAAAAGGTTGATCGAACCGGAGTAAAACTAAACAATCAACGACGGTATTTGGTAACCATCAAATATCAACCCTATCAGCAGCCACTAACCCGTCAAGTCGCGGTCTACGGTCGAGGGGGAGAGATCGCCAGTCAGGCGGCGAAGGAGAATCGCAAATTGCACGTTTTGTACGACTCGACTTACCCGGAACGATCCTGCCTAGCCGAAGGATTTATCAATGTGTAGGAGTTCTGTCTTTGAAGAAATGGCATCTGCGGACATCCGCGAGTGCGGACATCTGCGGTTGTCGGATTTTGACAAGCCTTGTGGTGCAATGAGCCCCGTAGAGTCTCCTAGGGTCCCCTTAGGAAAAGTCATTTGAGATCTATCTTGGCCTGAATCGACCTCCTGAATCAGATCCGCGATGGGCTTGGGAAGTCCCTCTTCATCGGTGGATGCGAGGTTTACCCAATGCAATTCAATGATCCATTTGGAATTGACCTGTTCAATGACAAAACGCTTGAACTGAAACTGTCTCAGTAATCCGAGGGCTTTCGAAGCCGTGTCAATCAATCCATCGCCGTTCCGCGTCGGACAAATCAACAAGCTGCGTAAGAACGATTTTCGAGACTGGCACAGCAAAATTCAGGCTGCATTGAAGAATCAAAAGGAGGTAAGCCCCCGCAACACTTAATTACCCCTGACTCTTTTTTTCGTCCGACGTTTCCTTGCGGCATCCATCGATGCTCCACCTGCCACCCCCGTTAGCGATCAGAAACAGCATCGCTCCTCCCATTGATAGATTCTTCATAAACTGGATCATTTCTGCCTGCTGAGCTTCTCCCTCAAGCGTCCAGAAGTTGTGAAAATAGTAGGTGGCCAAAATCAAGAAAACCAATAGCAGAGTGGCCCCCAGCCGAGTCTTAAAACCAGCAATAACCGAAAGACTGCCGACTAATAAAAAGACGATTGCCCCCGCCAGCATCAAACTGGGCAGAGGAACCCCTTTCGATTCCATGTAGTTGACGACCGATGAAAACTGAGGAATTTTATTCCCCGCAGCACTCATCAGGAAAATGGTGGCGATAAACAATCGACCTAACAACGACGAAAGATTGAACAGTAGATTCTGCATCTCGAAACTCCTTGCAAGCAAAACAAACGACAAAAAACGCTAACAAACAAACACACGAAAAACACGCAAATTTTTAGAAAACCTTGATCAGGCGAGATCAAACAACATCACTTCCCCCCCTTGTTTTGTGAAAAGAGTCAAACGACTTTCATCACTTAAGGCCATTCCATCACCGGCCGCCATCTCCAGTTCATCAACTTCCACCCCACCCCGCAAGACCTGCAGCCAAGCATGGCGGCCAGGTGAAATAAGGTGTTCCAGGGTCTGACCGACTGCCAAATTGGCCAGATAAATTCTGGCATCCTGATGGATGATCAGAGCATCCCCTTCACCCCCCGGTGCCGCGACCAACTGCCATCGCCCCTCTCTCCCCGACTCGGGAAATTTCCGTTGTTCATAACTTGGCTCGATTCCTTTGTGCGACGGAAAAAGCCAAATCTGGTAGAGATGTACAGGTTCGCTGGTCGACGGATTAAATTCGGAATGGGTGATCCCGCTGCCGGCAGACATTCGTTGGAACTCGCCGGAATGAAGGATCTCCCCATTTCCCATTGAGTCCCGATGCTCCAGTTGTCCCTCCAAAACGTAGGTTACGATCTCCATATCATGATGGGGATGTTCGCCGAAACCTTGACCGGGCGCCACCCAGTCTTCATTCATAACACGCAAGTGCCGAAAGTGAATGTGTTGCGGATCTCGGTAGTCAGAAAAAGAAAAAGTGTGGTAGGACTTCAGCCAGCCTTGTTCGGCATAGCCCCGGTCGATGGCGCGTCGCAGTCGTTTCATTGAATTCGCGAGGTTAATGATGAATACAGATGGTAAGATTCAATAATATTTTATTCAACAATATACAATATGGGCCTTGGAAACAAACACCGTATTTCCCTGACGCGGAAATGGCCTGCTTGACATCATTTGAACTGATCCTTGGAACTTTATCAACATTGCTGAACGCTTGAAAAATTGGCGTGCCGCGTTGACGACAGGTTCGTCGGGGGAATTGATCGGTTGTTCTCCTGATCAATGAGCAAAAATGGAATCGATTTTGAAAGCTCGTGAGATGGAATTGTCGAAAAGATTGTTCGATTTGAGGCTCGACGCTGTCGGACAAGTGTTGTCCCTTCTCGATAGCGAACAGCAAGAATTATGGCGATCAAGATAAGGTGCATCAGAGATTGTCGACCAAAGATCGCATGAATTGTTTGTCGAACAGTTCAAAAAGAAATGGATTGATTTGGTGAGAAATGTTTCACTTTGACCACTCTAAAAGATATCCTCAATTTTCCGGACTAGGTTACGACGTACAGCACACGATTGGTTTTGATGGGCGACCCAAATTCGATTTTGACAGATTTGGCAAACCACCCAGCGCAACCGAACTTCACGTTGAAATTTCTTGGTTGCTTAATGATCCTGGTTTTAGAGCAATCTTGGATTTAAGTCCCCAACCACAGGCTGAGCTCGAATCTTGGAAACAATCGAATGCTGACTTAGAGGGAAAAGGATCAAGAATACGTTGAGTTTATGATGAGAATATTGGGCAATTGAAAAAAACACTATCGCCCGCGTTGGCTGGAGACAACCGTTGGTGTGAGCCTACACCGGTCATGGAAGGGATGGAATCATAACAAGCATAGCAAAGCGTTTTTTCCTGGTCAAAAAGCTCATCCAGCGATACCAGAGGCATCGCTTTTTCGTATCCATGCCAATAACTGCCAAAATTTTGGCCAAAATCAGCATCTCAATATGCATTTTGTTTGCAACCACCCCAGCATGTTTTGGGAAAACAAGGTAGACTATTAAGTGCGTGAAAAATAATTTTCACGTTATCCTTGGCAGCGGCCTGACTCATTCAGCAGACCGTTATTCCTTCAAAGTTTGTTCACCAGCCAAAGTTTTTATTTATGGGCAGAAGTTTCGAAAATCGGAAAGTTTCAATTCTCAAAACCGCAGGACAGAAATCCAAGATCTATTCGAAGTACGGCAAGCAGCTGTACGTGGTTGCCAAAAATGGAATCCCTGATCCAGAAGCCAATCCGGCTTTGCGCAGCCTGATTGAAAAGGCCAAGAAAGATCAAGTGCCTAGTCACGTGATCGATAAAGCGATCGAAAAAGCCAGCGGGATTGGTGGCGAGGATTTTGTTTCGGCTCGATATGAGGGCTACGGGCCAGGTGGGTGTGCGGTAATTATTGACTGCCTGACCGACAACTATAATCGGACCATCACCGATGTAAGAAACTGTTTTTCCAAGACGGGTTCTAAATTCGGTTCCCCGGGTTCAGTGATCCACTCGTTTGACCATTTGGCGATTTTGTCA
>JBGTHU010000747.1:0-3609 GCA_041745975.1 Mariniblastus sp. | reverse complement strand
ATTTTGTAGGAAGGTCGAAGCGCCTGCCGAGACAATGATTCGCGGATGTAAAACGTTTCGTCGTTGTTTTTTCGGCAGGAGCTTGGACCGTGATCCTATCCGTTACCGTAAACGAAAACAAATCCATCACGGTGTGGTTGTTAAACGGAACCGCCATCAACTTCCCGAATTAAACAACCCGCTGTCGTATTCCCGGATGCTGGTGCTGTGGAATGACCCCAGCACAATGTGATCTAAAATTTCGATCCCGATCAACTTACCCGCATCGAGCAGTCGGCGGGTGACGCTGATATCTTGGCGGCTGGGCGTTGGATCGCCGGAGGGATGGTTATGAACCAGCAGAATCGATGACGCCGCATCCTTGATCGCCCGACGAAAAACTTCTCGCGGGTGAACTAGGCTGGCGTCCAATGTGCCAACGGTGATTTGATGCGAATCAATAATCTGGTTCTTGGTATCCAGGGTGACGACATGAAATTCTTCCTGCCGGGCATCTTGGATCAGTCGAGCGAACCGACGTTCACAAAATCCGATTGCATCCGCACTGGATTGGATGCGAACGACCTGCTTAGTTTCGTTGGCTGCAGCGATTCTACGGCCCAATTCGATTCCTGCCATGATTTGGCAGTAAGCGGTAACCTCGACCGCGCCAGAAACCTCTTTTAATTCCGCTCGACCGGCGGTTGGTAAATCGCCGATCCGGTTTTGGTAATGTCGGGCAACTTTTTTACCCGCATCGATAGCCGATTCCCCAGGTCGACCACTGCGGATCAGGATCGCAACCAACTCAGAAGTCTGAAGTTGAGTGGCACCATACTTCAGCAAACGCTCGCGCGGTCTTTCCTCGGCGGGTGAATTGGTAACCTGTGTGCCGAAGATGACTTGATCCAGCCACCGCTCCGGCTCAAAGCTCCCTCGACTTTGGTTCCAAGTGTAACAGCGGTCTTGGTGTTGATCCTGATCGGTTGGGATCAGCCAACTCGACTGTTCCAGTTCACGAATGATCTTTTTGACGAATCGGGGCTGTTCGGGGTAGCAAGCTTTTTGAGCCTCTGCCACATTGATTACCGGTTTGCCAACGATCTGCCGGACAACGGTCTTGTAACGTTGGTACCGCTTAACGACTGCCGAGCCTTGACCATCGACCATTCCCGCGTTTGAGTCGGTGCCAGTTTCAATGCCGGTCTGGGTGCCAGTCTCAGAATTGCTCATCAGTTCGTTTTTGAGTGCTTCGGACTCAATTCATATCGATGACTTTACCAATTTCCTTTTCCATACTGGCATGGTCGAGGACGCCATCGCGAATGACGACTTCTCCCTTGTGGAAATAAATCAAGCGAGGAATCTCGGTGACTTGGAATTCTTCGGACAAATCTTCGTTGTCATCTATATTGACCTTGACCACCTTCAACTTCCCTTCGAATTTTTCGGCTACTTTCTCGATGGTTGGGGTTAATTGAACGCAGGGGCCGCACCAGGGAGCCCAGAAATCGACAAGCACTGGAGTTTCACTTTCGAGGACAACTTGGCGAAAGTTTTCGGGGGTAATTTCGACGATCAATTCTTTTCCGCGACCTGTGTACTTGAAATCGTCTTTAGCGACCGAGTCTACCGGGGTGTCACAGCCGAATAAGAGGACGGTTGCGGACAGCACGCAACTGGCAATTAACATTCTTAACATGGAAAGTTCTTTCTTGTTTAGGTAACCGCTGACGGTTTATTGTGCCGATGGCGGCCCGCCCGCTTTATTACGGATTCGTGCGAAAATAGTACAGTCGGGGTGAATCCCCCTGCTGCTGATCAAATGTTGATCTCACTCGATAAAATCAACGCGTCAACGGTTACCTCTTAAAAATTAAAATGTAAGCTCAATTTACCCAAACCAACCTTTTTTTGAAAACGCTTTGATCGAATCTTCTTCTTCGTCGTCGATTTTAAAAACCTTGTCCAACTTCATCAAGGAGAAAACTTCTTGTACATTATTGTTGATGTTGCACAATCGCAAGTCAACACCCGCCGTCTTGCACGTTTTGGAAAAGTGTACCAGTTTTCCGATCATGGCTGAAGACATGAAGCTAACGTTTTGGAAATTCAAGGCGACTTTCTTGGTGTTGACCTGGTTGGCCAGATCTGTCAACTCTCGGCCCAAGGCACTGATTCGACTTTCATCAATGATCCGAACATCTTGAAAATAAACAATGACGATGTCGTCTTGAGTTCGCTGTATGAGGGTAGACATTTAGGTTCGCCTATTGGGGAAACATGAAAAAAAATTGCGTTTTGATGATCTGCAAAAATCAAAAAGATTTACTTTGATTTTAAGCATCAAATTTCTCTTGTAAAGCATGCTAGAACGAGCGGCCGATGGAAATTTACCGCTGCCCAAGTGGCCGAGTATTTCCGCGACTCATTAATAAGTGGGTAAATTTTCATCTTCAGCCCTCTTCGAACGCGAGAGAGACAAACTTTACCACCTTAGCATAGCCGATTATTTTCAAAATTTGTTGACAAGTTGGTAATGTTTTATCTGCCTCTCAACCCAATCGCCCCCATTGCCCGTTGATCATGACTTTTTGGACCGGATTTCCCTGGTCACAAAAAATTAACCGATCCAGTATTCGATCACCGCTGACGTTGCCAAGCGTTGGGTGCTGTGGATCGACTACAATCAA
The DNA here is from genome assembly GCA_041745975.1 of Mariniblastus sp. Lineage (GTDB taxonomy): Bacteria > Planctomycetota > Planctomycetia > Pirellulales > Pirellulaceae > Mariniblastus. The sequence goes on along the minus strand of JBGTHU010000747.1, from coordinate 937 downwards.
GTCTGCCAGTTGGCCGGGTGCCAATCGTCCGGCGTTTAACCCGAGCGCTTGAGCACCGCCGCTTGCCGCCCGATCAAATAAAATTCGTCCTGTTGAATGCTGATCCGTTGACAAGATCGATCGTCGGCGATGCCGTAGCCTTTGACCGTACTCAAGCATTCTCAACTCCGACGTCCAAAACGTTGAAACCTGACTGTCGGAACCGATTCCGAAGCGGCCGCCCTGTTGCAAAAATTGTTCGGCGGGAAAGATACCGTCTCCCAAGTTCGCTTCTGTCATCGGACACAATCCCACCACACATCCGCAGTCCGCCATCATGTCGATTTCGTCAGTTTCTGCGTGCGTCGCATGCACCAGACACCAACGGGAATCAACAGGGAAATGATTAAACAAGAATTCGATTGGTCGCTGACCTGTTGCCGCCACGCATTGCTGCACTTCAGCGGTCTGTTCGGCGATATGGATATGAATCGGGCTACCGGGAAATTGTTGACTGAAATCTGCAATCATCGCTTGTCCCGATGGCAAATCAACCGCTCGTAGCGAGTGCAGCGCTATCCCCATGCTAAATAACGGTTGAGCGCGGAATTCGGAAACGACTTGATGAATCAACTCCCGCATCGACTCCGATTCCAAATAAAACCTACGTTGGTTTGGCTGAATCGGCTCCCCAAAGCCACCCTTTTGAAAGAGGGCGGGAAGAAAACAGATGCGTAACCCCGCGTCGACTGCCGCATGGATCACGGCGAATGCCATTTCGGATAGCTGAGCGTATCGGTTGCCGTCGGCATCATTGTGCACATAGTGAAATTCGCCCACCGCAGTGTACCCAGAGGCAAGCAATTCCCGATAAAGCTGGAGTGAGATCGCATAAACTTGGTCGGGAGTCAATGTCTGCAGAAATTGGTACATTTGGTTTCGCCAACTCCAGAACGAA